>CAZQIH010000129.1:2730-3218 GCA_964593715.1 uncultured Microbacteriaceae bacterium | reverse complement strand
ACTTGAACCCCCACGCCCTTGCGGGCACTGGCACCTGAAGCCAGCGCGTCTGCCATTCCGCCACTCGCGCAATGATGGTCGCCCATCAACCAGCCGAGAGTACCACAGGAGATGCCTGTGATTTCGGGCCAGCCACCAGGCCCTTGCACCCTTCGCCGGCTAACATCACACCACGGCCAAACAGCAGGCCCGAGGGGAAATAGTGGGCTTTCTCGACAGCTTTGAACGACAGGTGGAGCGCCTGGTGGGTGGCGTGTTCGCCAAAACCTTCACCAGCGGGGTTCACCCTGTTGAAATCGTGGCTGCACTGAAAAAGGAAATCGACGCAACAGCCAGACCAATCACCAGGACCCGGGTTCTAGCCCCCCACTCGTTTTATGTTGGGCTCTCCTCGATTGACTTCCAGCGGCTGGGTCAACTCGGTCCAGAGTTCACGGGCGAGATCCGGCAAACACTCGAGGACTACCGGACCCTGCGCGGCTACTCAT
>CAZQIH010000129.1:0-2720 GCA_964593715.1 uncultured Microbacteriaceae bacterium | reverse complement strand
CCTTGAAGAGAAACTCACGCTGGCCGAGGGAATGGTCGATGTGCGAAGCGACCGGGTGGGCAGCGTCGTCTGGGTTCCCACGCTCACCTGGAAGTCAGTGCGCTATCCACTCACCAGAAAAAGCACCATTGTTGGGCGGGGGACTGACTCGGATGTGCACGTGGTGGCACCAGGCGTCTCGAGGCACCACGCAGAAATTAGGTGGAACGGCAAGCGCTGCGAAGTTGTCGACTTGGGCTCCACAAATGGCACCACACTCGATGGGGAGAAGGTGACGAGAGCTGCGCTCCCAGACTCGTGCACGCTCGGTGTCGGCCAGGCGCGTATTCTGTTTGAGGTGGTTCCGCTTTCGAGTGCCGCGTACGATGCCCTGGCCCACACCCCGCTGAATTCAGCAGAGGAGACTTCATGAGTGAGCTCACGCTGTTTCTTCTGCGCATCGCTTTTTTGGGGCTGCTGTGGGCTTTCATCTTCGCCATTGTGTACGCGCTGCGTACTGATCTGTTTGGCCCTCCACGCCGTCGCGTCGAAGACGAGCCAAAGCCCGTCGAGCGGGTGAACGGTCTCGCAACGCCCTCTGGCACTCCGTCGCCGGCGCCCGAAGGGATTGCTTCACGAATTGTCATCACGTCAGGCCCTAAAGAGGGTCTCGAGATTGAACTGCTGCCCGAAGAGCAGTTCACCATTGGGCGTTCTGGTGATTCGCGCCTCGTGTTGCGTGATGATGTCACCTCGACCCACCACGCAAGGTTGATGTTGTGGAACGACCAGTGGATGATTCAAGACCTTGACTCAACCAACGGAACTTTTGTGGACGCAAAACGAGTGAGTATCCCCACCCCAGTTCCTCTCAATACGCCCATAAAAATAGGCACTACGACCTTCGAACTCAGGCGCTAAGTCCCGATGGCTAACGACTCGGTACTCAGTGCGGCGTCCTCCCACATCGGGAAGATTCGGGCAACCAATCAAGACTCAGGCTCGGTGGGCCGACACCTCTATGTCGTCGCCGATGGCATGGGTGGTCACGCTGGTGGTGACGTAGCGAGTGCCCTCGCCGTTCAGCATCTCTCGCGTTTAGATCGCGCCTACTCCAGTGTTGATGAGGCCAGGGAGACCCTCTTCACCAACATTTTGGAGGCGGGGCGCGAGCTGACGACCACGGTGGAAGAGCACCCTGAGCTCACCGGAATGGGCACCACGGTGAGCGCAATGATTCGCGTCGGTTCCCAGATGGTTATCGCACACATCGGTGACTCCCGCATTTATCGCCTTCGCGAGGGTGTGCTCGAACAGATCACCAACGACCACACCTTCGTCCAACGGCTCGTCGACAGTGGTCGCATCACTCCCGAGGAAGCAGCCGTCCACCCGAGGCGCAGTGTCCTGATGCGCGTGCTCGGCGATGTTGACGCGGAGCCGGAGATCGACACCCATGTCGTCGACACCCAACCGGGTGACCGGTGGCTGCTGTGTTCCGATGGGCTCAGTGGCTATGTGTCCGAGCGCGACATCGCAGAAACCCTTCTCACCGTTGACGACGTTGAGCTTGTCTGCCACAAACTCATTACCCAAACGTTGAGCGAGGGTGCTCCGGACAACGTCACCGTGGTAGTCGTCCGGGTCGCCGAGAATCTTGAGACCTCACCGCCCTCAGAGTCCCGGATGGTGGGCTCCGCCGCCGAGCCCCTCACCTATGAGTCAGGGCCTGTCTTGCGCAAGACCGGCTTGCCAGCGCTGCTGTTCCACCCCTTGCGTGCACTTCCGCCAGCAGATGAACACTTCGAGCCCGAAGAGGAGTTCCTAGAGGAACTCATCAGAGAAGACCGGCGACGCATCATCCGTCGCCGGGTCATCTGGCTTTTCTCCGTGTTCCTCTTGGTGGGCGCTCTGGTGGTGGCCGGGGTGGTCGCCTATCAGTGGACGCAAACTCGGTATTTCGTTGGCGTCAACAACGATGTGGTCACCATTTATCGGGGTGTTCCAGAGGATGTGTGGGTTTTCTCGCTCTCGAGCGTCTACGAAGAAACCGACATCCAGGTGGACCAACTGCCGCCGTATCAGCAAGACAAAGTGACCCAGGCCTACTCGGTGGAGTCCCTCGAGGAGGCCAGAGAATTCATTGATCGACTGGTGGTGATCACACCGTGAGTGCACCAAGCTTGCCTGTGCCTCCGGTGTCGCCGGTGACCGGGCGTGTGGTGCTGCGCATCAAGATGCCACAAAAGCTGCGCAATATTGAACTCGGGCTCCTCCTAGGCGCCCTAGGACTCAGTGCTCTGTCGTTGGCGTTAGTGCAGTGGGGGGCTCTTGGAACACTCGACTGGACGCTACTGACCTATGCTTCCGGCCTCGCCGGTCTCAGTCTTGGACTGCACTTAGTGCTCCGGGTGATGGCTCGTGACGCTGACCCGTTCATCGTTCCCATTGCCACCATGCTCAATGGGCTCGGCCTCACCATGATTCACCGGCTAGATCTTGCCGCTGGGTCAACCGGCTGGGAGGCAGCAGGCGTCCGCCAGATGGCGTGGACCGCTGTTGCTCTCGTCATCGCCATCGCGGTTCTTCTGGTGGTGCGCAACTACCGGATTCTGCTGCGCTATCGCTACCTGGCCATGCTCTCCGGAGCGATTCTGTTGACCATGCCGCTCTGGCCAGGAATTGGTAGAACCGTCAACGGTGCCACCATCTGGGTGGAAATCGGCTCCATGACGTTCCAA
>CAZQIH010000128.1:0-3230 GCA_964593715.1 uncultured Microbacteriaceae bacterium | reverse complement strand
TTCGAACCCGTGCTCGGTTTTGAAGTTCACGTGGAGCTCTCCACCGAGACCAAGATGTTCTCCGACGCGCCAAACCCGGCTGCGCTGGATGACGCCCAGGTCCAACCGAACACTCTCATTACGCCCCTGTGTTTGGGGCTTCCCGGAAGCCTGCCGGTGGTTAATGGCACCGCCATCCGCTACAGCATCAGTTTGGGCCTAGCGCTCGGATGTCAGATCGCCCCGGTGTCCAGGTTCTCGCGCAAAAACTACTTCTATCCGGATCTTGCCAAGAACTACCAGATCAGCCAATACGACGAACCCATCGCTTTTTAGGGTTCTGTCTCGGTGGAGCTTGACGATGGAACCCTCGTAGAGGTGCCCATTGAGCGCGCCCACATGGAGGAAGACGCTGGCAAACTCACCCACGTGGGTGGTGCGACTGGACGTATTCAAGGTGCTGAGTACTCGCTCGTTGATTACAACCGCGCGGGTGTTCCGCTGGTTGAGATTGTGACCAAAACCATTGAGGGCATGGATCACAAAGCCGGCGAGTTAGGGCGCGCGTATGTCTCGACTATTCGAGACATGGTCAGAAACCTTGGCATCTCCCACGCACGCATGGAGCGCGGGAACCTGCGGTGTGACGCTAACGTCTCGTTGCGTCCGCGAGGGCAGAAGGCTTATGGCACCCGCACGGAAACAAAGAACGTCAACTCCCTGCGCTCGATTGAGCGTGCAGTGACCTATGAGATTCAGCGCCAGGCGGCCATTCTGGCCGCGGGTGGCACCATCATCCAGGAGACCAGACACTGGCATGAGGACACCGGTGTCACCTCTCCGGGTCGCCCGAAGAGCGACGCCGATGATTATCGTTACTTCCCGGAACCAGATCTTTTGCCCGTCCACGCGTCTGCCGACCTCGTGGAGGAACTCCGAGCCGCACTCCCCGAGCAACCCGTCGAGATGCGCCGTCGGTTTAGGGCTGAGTGGGGCTTTAGCGACATCGATTTCCAGGCGATTGTGAACGCTGGTCTCATCGGCGAAGTGGCCGCCACTATTGCCGAGGGGGTGCAACCCGCGGCTGCTCGCAAGTGGTGGATGGGGGAGCTCAGCCGGATTTCCAACGAACGCGGCGTTGATGCGGGTAGCCTCGCGAGCCCGGGAGACATTCGTGCCCTCCAGGCGCTGGTCGATGACGGTCGTTTGACGGACAAGCTTGCGCGAGCCGTCCTCGCAGACATGATCGATGGTGGTGGTAGCCCTGAAGAGATCGTTGCGACGAAGGGTCTCGAGGTTGTCTCGGATGACGGGGCTCTCACAGCGGCAATCGATGAAGCCCTGTTGTCCCAGCCAGATGTCTTGGAGAAGATCCGTGATGGCAAGGTCCAAGCGGCTGGTGCCGTGATTGGGGCAGTGATGAAAGCCATGGGTGGTCAAGCCGATGCCGCACGGGTTCGCGAGCTCGTTATCGAGAGAGCAAACTCGCTCGGCTAATCCCTGGCATCGAACCTCTGAAACAGTGCGGCGAGCCACTCGCGAACTTCGGCGCGCGACAGGGTGGCCTCCCCATCGCCTGGCTGGTCTCCATAGGTCCCAAAGGAGGCGTGGTTAGCGCCCTCGAGAGTCATCGTCTCCGTTGATGCGGGGAGTAGTGCGTCAGAGGCCACCAGCGCTTCCGAGTCAATGAGCCCATCGTCACTGGCCAGAACCTGGAGGACGGGAATGGCTGTGGAAGAAAGGTCATTCGCGCAGTAGCTGCCCATCAGCACGAGCCCAATCACGTCCGGGTGATCGGCCAGCATGCAGGCTCGCACGCCGCCGAGGGAATGACCCGAGAGAACCCAGTCCCTGATCTGGGGGGCCGCGAGCGAGAGTTCGTCGATGCTTCTGGTGTCAAACAATGCCATGTTCATCAGCGGATCCATGATCACCACGGTCACGCCTGAGGCGGCGACCTCCGAGAGGGGGTAGAGGTAGCTGTAGGGATCAACGCGGGCTCCCGGGAAGTAGAGGACTCCCGTTGTCCCTGCACCCTCGGTTGCCTCCATCACAATCGAGCCACCGACTTCAGACACCTGGATTCGATCGTCTCGGTAGACCTCGAGGGTGGCCTCGCGCTCGGCGGCAAAAACGATGTGGAACCAGGTGAGAAAGCTCACTACGGTGACCAACAGTGAGGCCACTGCGGTCCACCCGGTGATGCGAATACGTCGAATAATCAGGCGCCGCCTGGCATCGAGTGTGGTCATCGGGTTTGCCTTCGGTTGTGGAATACTGGAGACATCATGAACGTTTTCGTTGTCGTACTAGCATCTCTTATCTTCCTGGCTAGTTTCCCCATGTTCACCTACGCTTTTGTGGTTCCCGAGGTCTTCGCGCCCTGGCTCTTTACCGCAGGAATCCTGACGGCGACGTTTGCTTTCGCCATCCCGATGCTCATCATGGGCCGTCGCCGCTAAGCGGCGTTTTCGGAGATAACCCGTCTCGAGAAGTTCTCGAGACGCTGGCGGATATTGTCGCTTTTTGCTGCAAGCACGGCCTCGGCGGAACTCGCTCCGGGGACATCGACCACCATTCGAATCATTGCTGAGCAGGAGAGATCCGCGCAGAGATAGGTGCCTACGGTGTTGCCTCGCGCACCGGCCTCGCCGGTCTTTGGCGCCACGAAGAGGCTGACCTGAGGAGCGGGCTGTTGGGTGTGGCAGAGGGCGCACAGCGCTGAGCGTCCAGCGGGCATCGAACTTTCCGCGCTTCTAACCATCAGCCCTCTGACCTCATCGCCCACCCAGAACACCAGGTAGCCCTTGGTGGGGTGATGAGCGTCCCGCCAGCCCAAAAACTCGCGTTCGTCCCAGAGCGTTTCATGAAGCCCAGGAAAGCTCATTACCCGGAGGTCGGCCTCGGTCATGTTCACGAGGCTTTGGACAATCTGTTCGCGGGTGAGGGGCTTCATCGAGACAATCTAAACACAGCCTAGAAACGACTGTGGGGCCATCCGAAACGGATGACCCCACAGCCCTAAGGCGATGTTAGAAAAGCCTAGAGAGGACGGATGTTCTCCGCCTGAGGGCCCTTCTGGCCCGAGGTGATGTCGAACTCCACGCGCTGGTTCTCCTCGAGAGAGCGGTAACCGCTGCTCTGGATTGCGGAGAAGTGCGCGAAGACGTCGGCCGAGCCGTCATCAGGAGTGATGAAGCCGTAGCCCTTGTCACCGTTGAACCATTTAACGATTCCGGTTGCCATTGTGT
>CAZQIH010000127.1:0-3238 GCA_964593715.1 uncultured Microbacteriaceae bacterium | reverse complement strand
TGTTGCAAGCTCGTTGACCCCAACGGCCAAAGTCTCGGCCATGCTCCGCACTGTGTAGGGAACCATGTAGGGGCTATTGGGCTTGCCTCTAAAGGGAATAGGGGTGAGAAACGGAGTGTCAGTTTCGACCAGGATGTGTGAGCGTGGCATGACCCGTAGGGCATCCCGCAAACCCTCAGAGTTCTTGAACGTCACCGTTCCAGAAAAAGATGCATACCAACCGTTGTCGGCAAGAATCTCGGCTAGTTCCCGATCGCCGCTAAAACAGTGGAACACGGTGCGCTCAGGCGCACCGTCCGCCTTCAGGGTTTCCACCACCGCCCGATGAGCATCGCGGTCATGGATCTGCAACGCCAGATTGTGTTCTTTAGCAATGCGGATGTGTTCACGAAAGCTGTGGCGTTGCACCTCGTGGAGGGGCTCCTCGGTGCGGAAGAAATCAAGCCCGGTTTCACCAATGGCTACGACCCTGGGTTTGCTGGCAAGACCAGCAATCGCCTCGAGGGCAGCCTGGAGCTCACCACTCTCGTGAAGCCTCGGTGCTTCATTGGGGTGCAAGGACACGGCAGCGAGTACGCGGGGCTCGCTGGCCGCGAGTGCCACAGACCACTGCGATGTCTCAACATCGGTGCCGACTTGAACAACACCTGCCACCCCGAGCGCTTCTGCCCGATCGAGGTGCTCCCGATAGTCCATCGGGTTTTCGCCATCTGCAAATTCGAGGTGGGCGTGATTGTCATAGACCGCAATCTCAAGAGGTTCTGGGTCTGGCGGATACGCCAGCGCTCGATCGCCAGCCTCTAGATCGCCGCGTTGCCTAATGTGGGCGGGAAGGGCTTCCTCGCTGGGCATCGACGCTTACTTCTCCTGCTCAACCCTGGGGAACAAAGGCTCCAGTTCGCCAAGCTGTGAACCAACCGGCAACACTCCACGTGCTCCGGCCTCATAGACCTTTTGATCAACCAGAGCGCCGAGTGACTGCTCTGCGCCGAGGGCGCTCCAGAGCTTCTGCGTGGCCTCTGGCATAAAGGGCGAGAGCACAACGGCCAATGCGCGCAGCGCATCGGCCACCGAATACAACACTGCATCCAAGCGCTCAGCGTGTGCCTCATCCTTCGCGAGAACCCAGGGTTCCTGCTCGGTGATATATCCGTTGGCGTCTTCGACAATCCGCCAAATCTGGTGGAGGGCTTCGTTGGGTGCCAGTGCGTGCATGGCTTGATCAGCGGCAGCAACCGCACTCTGCACGGTTGCTGCGAGCGCGTCCTCGGCCGCAGTGTTGCCAGGGGTGGGGTTGGGGACAACACCATCGCGGTAGCGATGAATCATCGCGATGACTCGCGATGCCAGGTTTCCAAAGCCGTTGGCCAGTTCGGCTTCGTAACGAGCAGAGAGATCTTCCCAACTAAACGAGCCATCAGAACCAAAGGTGATTGCGCTCAGGAAGTAGTAGCGAAACGCGTCCGAGCCAAACACATCGGTGATGGCTGAGGGAGCAATACCGGTGAGCTTCGACTTCGACATTTTTTCGCCACCAACAAGCAACCACCCGTGGGCGAACACTTTGGCCGGTGGTGTGAGGCCGGCAGCCATGAGCATGGCTGGCCAAATCACGGCGTGGAAGCGGGCGATATCTTTACCCACCAGTTGGATTGCTGGCCAGCGCCTCTCGAAGTTTGCCTCGTCGGAGCCCCACCCAGTGGCGGTGATGTAGTTGAGGAGCGCTTCGAACCACACGTAGGTGACGTGGCGCTTATCAAAGGGGACTTCAATACCCCAGTCGATATTCGAGCGTGAGATGGAGAGGTCGTCGAGACCCCGCGTCACAAAGGCAACGATCTCGTTGCGCACGCTCGCTGGCTGAATGAAATCGGGTTGGTCGCGATAGAGCTCCAGCAGGCGCTCCTGGAAGTCACTCATCTTGAAGAAGTAGTTCTCTTCCTTCAGGACCTCAACCGGACGGCCGTGAATCTCACAGACCTTCTGGCCCTCATATTCGCCCTGGCCATCGTGAAGATCCCCCGGAGCCTTGTATTCCTCGCAGCCCACGCAGTAGAAACCTTCGTACTCGCCCTGATAGATGAACCCCTTGTCGTGAAGCAGGGTGAGGAACTTGGTGACCGCGGTCTCGTGGCGCTCTTCAGTCGTGCGAATGAAATCGTCGTTTGCCAGATTCAAGGTAGCCAGCAGGGGTTTCCAGGCCTGCTCAACCAACCGATCGGCCCATTCTTTGGGGCTGACCCCGTTGGCCATGGCGGTGCGCATAATTTTCTGGCCGTGTTCGTCGGTTCCCGTCAAGAACCACGTATCAATGCCGCTTTGGCGCATCCACCGCGAGAGCGCGTCAGCGGCGACCTCGGTGTAGGCGTGGCCAATATGCGGCACGTCATTCACATAGAAAATCGGTGTCGCAATAAAGAAGGATTTAGGGCGCGTGATTGCCATAGAACGACAATCCTAGCGACCGTCGTTGCGGGCTCGAAGGTACTGGGAGGGCCACCTGGCCTCAAGACCCAGCTCCACCGCCACGCGCCTGGAAAAGGTTGGCTCGCGCAAGAAAGCCCGGCCAGCGAGGACGACATCAGCGAGGCCATCTTTCACAATGCTCTCAGCCTGCGCAGATTCAGTAATCAGTCCGACCGCGGCCACCGGTATGCCCGCTTCGTTGCGGATCCTCGTGGCAAAGGGCACCTGATATCCAGGCCCCAGCACGATGTTTTGGCTTGGGTCAAGACCGCCCGAGGACACATCCATCATGTCCACGCCAAGCTCCTTCAGCATGCGGGAGAGCTCCACTGACTCATCGATGTCCCAGCCGCCCTCAATCCAGTCACTCGCCGAGATGCGCACAAGCAAGGGCATCCCCTCTGGCATCGCCTGGCGCACAGCCTGCGTGACCTCCAGCAGAATCTTTGCCCGGGAGGCCAGGTCGCCACCATAGGCATCGGTTCTCGTATTGGAGATCGGGGACAAGAACTCGTGCAGAAGATAGCCGTGGGCTGCGTGGATCTCGATGGCATCAAAGCCCGCCTCCACCGCCCGGGTGGTTGAGGCGGCAAAGTCCACAATCAATTTCTCGAGATCAGCAATCGTCATCTCGGCAGGTACTGCCATATGTCCAAAAGCATGAGCGCTAGGCGCCAAGGTTTCCCATCCACCCTCGGCCTCGGGGAGAGCGGTTTGCCCCTCATGCCAGGGAATCCGGGCCGATGCCTTACGACCCGCGTGAGCGAGTTGG
>CAZQIH010000126.1:0-3257 GCA_964593715.1 uncultured Microbacteriaceae bacterium | reverse complement strand
TCCGGCTCGAAGAAGTCCTCCAGCTCACTTCCGGCGGCTAGTTCATCCTCTGGCACGAGCACTGGGGCAACCCCGGCGGCGAAGCCCGCAGCCAAAAAAGCAGAGAAAAAGACCACTACTTAGTAGTGGGGCGGCTTATCTGCCCTCAGCCGGTCGTCATTAGCCGGCGGAGTCTTCTTGTCCTCAGGAGTGACAGGTTCCTCGCGTTGCCCCGGAACGGCTTCGGTGCGAACGCGGCGGGGACCGATCTTCTTGCTGACCGGCGGTTTACTCTCCGCCATCATCCATAACGTCGCGGTCAGCGTCCAGGACTGCCTCGGGTTCGGGCTCTGCGATGTCCTCCAGGGCTGGCACCGATTCGGTCTGCACAAGGCCGACCAGCGTGCCGATACGACGCGCCACCTCGTCCGGGGCGCCAAAGAGTTCTAGCGCGTGAGCTCTGACGTAGTGCCACCCCGAGCGCGCTAAGGCGCTCGGGCGAAGGCGTAAGCCTTCCCGAACACTCATTCCCATGAGCGAGACATCTGTATCAACGGCGATGCAATAGCCGCCGTGTCGGGCGGCGAGAGGGATCTTGCCCTGGTAGTTGAGCTCCACGTGCATACCCATGGCCTCTAAGCGACGGGACAGGTCGACCAAGAGAGGGTCGTGCTCTTGACGGTCTTCTGATCCCAGTGGCGGATTCAGCACCTGGTGCAGGACATCGCCAAGGGCCCTGGTGGTTGGGGAGAGGCGACCATCGCGCAGTTCATCGACCCCCACACAGGAAATAACCCTGATGTGGCGACGGGCTCTGGTGAACGCCACAGCGAGCAACCGCTCACCACCGGGTAACGAAAGTGGGCCAAGGTCACTGAGCACGCGCCCGTGAGGTGTTCTGCCATAACCCAGAGAGAAAATCACGCGGTCACGCGTGACCGCACGGGCTTGCTCGAGGGTCAATACGGTGAAGGGCTCAGCGGAATCCTGCGTGAAGAACGTGTGGAGGTCAGGACGAGCCGCAACGGCAGCCGCAACAGCCTCGTGGACTCTGGACGCGTGCAGGGCGCTCGCCGTAATGACCATCAACGATTCGTTCGGACGGCTAAGTGCGTTATAAATAACGTGCTGCCCGCCAAGCGCGACCTCGTTGTCCACGCTCTCCACGATTCCGGTGGTGGCATCGGGCAGACCGTGACCATCCTCGACAACGTCGAGGACGACCGAGGGGTGACCCAAGAAACTTCCGGCCCAGGGCATGCTCTCCTGCTGGCCGGAGTAGAAGGACCGGTTGACCAGTGAGGCGACATCGTCGCCACTGGGTCGATAGCTCCTGGTCAGCGCCAGCGAGGGGACTAGGCCCGCTAAATCTGCCATGAGTGAATCCTCGTGCCATACATCCAGGTCACGCTCTGGCAGATTGCGATCGAAGCGCAGCCCCACTTCGAAGGGCGTGGGGGCTTGGGTGACCGGGTCACCCATTGCCACCACCTGAGGTGCACGGCGCAGGGCGCCAACAACCTCGGAGGTGCGAAGCGATCCGGCATCGACAACGAAAACAACGTCAAAGCGCAGGGTGTCTGGCAAGTGATGCACGTCATAGGGGCTCGCCAGCCACACAGGTGAGAGTGCTTTGGCAAGGTGTGGGGCCAGAGAGGTGAGGCTGTGAACACTGGCGGTTTGGTTCTTGAGAATCTTCTTGAGTGCTGAAGCCTCCTCCGGCCAGTCCATCAGGCCAAGGCTCCAGCGCTCAGCCAGCTGCCATGCCACGCGCTGGGCATTGCCGGCAGTGTGTGCTTCGTCAACCAGGCGGAAGTCTGCTTCCAAGCGCTCCAAGACCGCGGTGTCTGAGCCCAGGAGCGCGTCCTCTCTGGTGAGAATCGTCTCGAGGGCGCCACGCCACCAGGCAAGCTCTAACTCTGCGGCAACCCGCTCCCCTGCAACATGGCGGGTTGCAAGGTCATCGACGAGTGGCTGGAGGTGCCAGTTGGCTAAGTGATCGGCAACCTCTTGGCGTCGCTCGAGGCCCTGGAGGATCTCTGACTCTTCCGCCAGTTTGCCCAGGAGCTCATAAAGATCCGCGATGGTCATATCGGCTAAACGCGTGCCAGGTCCTGTGGTGCCGAGCACCCGGTCGAGTTCAGCCAAGTCCTGTTCCACCTGCTGGTAGGCGACGTGGGCGTCGCCTAAGCCACCGGGCAGGGTCGGTGGGTGGCCGGTGTCGACAAAGCGGTTCCAAATCTCGCGCTGCTGTTGAATCTTGACCAAGGAATCGTGCAGGTCCCCCACGTGAACACCGGGGCGCACATACTCTTTGGCAAGGGCAATCAAACGCCGGCGCTGGAGCGTGGGCACTGCGCGCGACATTTCCTTCGGGCCAGTGGCCTTAATCAGCTCGGTGACGGGGCGATCGAAGACGCTCTGCTGGAATCGATCGAGGCTGTCGCGCATATCGACCAGCAAGTGGACAAAGATTCCCATTTGGCCAACGGTCGTGGCTTGGGGCAGCGGGGTCTGAGCGAGCACAGCCTGCATGCGCTCCGCCAGGCGAGGCAGCGCGTCGCTATGAAGGCGACGCGCGCGCTCCTGGGACTTCTGGGCGTCTTCGAGGTTGGCAAAGCTCACGCCATACCAGGGGGTGTCACCTGGTCCATATTTGAATTCGCCAAGCTCCGCGGCACGAGCCAACAGCTCAGCGGCTTGGCCAAGCCCACCCGCAAGTGCCACCAGCGATTCTTCATCGAGGCGCGCGGTGGTCTCGGGCGGTTGTGGCAAAAGCGAGAGCTTTCCCAAGCGGGTGAAGCACTCCAGGGCGCTCACCCCTAGTTGCTCGTCTTTCTTGGTCAAAGCTTCGCGATAGAGAAGGATGACTTTCCGCAAGCGCTCGAGGGCTGCGTCAACATCATTGAGCTTTGGCTTTTTGGTCTTCTCGTTGCGACTAATGGCCTTGATCACATCGGTGCCCGGTGCCTCAACACTCGCAGCCATGCCAGCAAGGCCCGCTTCTGCCAAGCGAGTCTTAATTTCCTGCAGTGTCACCGGACGGGGCGAAACGACCAGGGCGCGCTTGTTGGCAGAGACCAGGGCGCCCAATGCGTTGACGAGGGTTTGTGTTCCACCAGCTCCTGGGGTGACCCGCACCACCAGAGAGTTACCGCCAACGATGTTGGCGACAATGGCGTCTTGTTCCGGGTCTGATTCAACAACGAACCGATCAGCATCCGCTGCGCGGTAGTCGGGGTCGGTGAGCTCAACAGGTACGCGGCTAGCCCGCAGCG
>CAZQIH010000125.1:2965-3321 GCA_964593715.1 uncultured Microbacteriaceae bacterium | reverse complement strand
TATGGCGAGCGTGTGAGCTTCGCGAACGCGCGCTATGACGAACTGGGCCGCGTGCTCGACGAGCTGTTCCCCGGCGAAGAGCCAGACGCTTTCCTGTTTGATCTCGGTGTCTCGTCCCTGCACCTAGACAAGCCCGAGCGAGGATTCTCATATTCGGTCGATGCCCCACTCGACATGCGCATGGACAGCAATGACGAGCTGACCGCTGCGGACATTCTTCGTCAGTACGACAAGCGGGAGCTCGCAGACATTTTCCGTCGCTTTGGCGATGAGAAGCTCTCCGATCGCTATGCCAGCGCAATCGTTGAGGCTCGCGCAATCGAACCGCTGCTTCAGACGAGCCAGCTGGTCGACCT
>CAZQIH010000125.1:0-2944 GCA_964593715.1 uncultured Microbacteriaceae bacterium | reverse complement strand
CAGCGCGCCACCCCCTACGCCCTCAAAGACAAGGGACACCCCGCCAAGAGGGTTTTCCAGGCGCTTCGCATCGAAGTTAACCGTGAGCTCGAATCCTGGGGGGCTGCACTGCCCGAGGCTCTCGACCGCCTCGCAGTGGGTGGGCGCATCGTGGTCATGTCCTACCAGTCGGGTGAAGACCGGATCACCAAGCAGGAGCTCCGTCGTCGCTCTCACACCACCGCCCCGTTGGGGCTCCCTCGTGAACTTCCTGAGCACCGCGCTGAGTTCTCTGAACTTACTCGCGGCGCCGAAATGGCAAGCCCAGAAGAAATAGCCCACAACCCCCGCGCAGCCTCGGTTCGCCTTCGGGCAGCCGAAAAACTCAGAAAGGTCACCCGATGAGTGTTCTCACTGTTAATCCGAACTCGAAGGCCAGGGAGTCAGCATCCAGCCCGACACGCCAAGGTCTCGCCACCCCTGCAGCACCGAAGCTGCGCTATATCGTGGTCACGCTGCTGGGGATTTTCGCAATCCTCGCGGTGCAGCTCATGCTCTCGATTGCACTCTCGGGTGGAGCGTATGAAATTGCCTCACTCAAGGGTGAAATGCGTCAAACCGAACAGAAACGTCAGATGGTGGCAGAAGACATTAACGCTCTCGTTGCTCCCGACACTCTCGCAGGGCTTGCCACATCAATGGGGATGGTGGCTGATAACAACCCCGCCTACCTTCGACTCTCTGACTCCAGCGTGGTGGGAGAAGCCAAGCCCGCGACCGAGGGTTCTGGCTCAGGTGTTTACCCGGTCACAGCTGGTAGTGAGACCGTGATGCCCCCGGCGATCATTGCCGCTGTCTACGAATCCGTCACCGCACCCCAAGAGGTTGTCCCTGAGGTATCCGACGAACTCGCCGCAGCGGAGGTTTCCTCGGCAGCCCCCAGTGAAAACCCCAGCGCAACCTCCACCGCAAACCCCGTGTCGGTAGCTCCTGTGGCTTCGGCCCCGAACACCCCACGATTTGGCGGCTCTATCCCGTCACCAACAACGAGGTAAGCACCACTGATGTATCACCAACGAATGTCCGGGCGCCGCGTAGCGTTCGCTCTGGCGATGGTGATGCTCGTCTCCCTTGTTTTTGTCGGGCGTTTGGTTGACGTTCAAATCGTTCGAGCAGCAGAACTTCAGGAGCAGTCTCTCCAGGTTCGCACAACCAGCGAGACGCTGTGGGCGTCACGCGGCTCCATTGTGGATCAGTTTGGCAACGATCTTGCTCTCGACGTTGACCGATACGACATCAGCGCCAACCCTTCCAAAGCGGGAGACTTCCGTCGCGCTGGCGAAGTAGTGCCACTCGCCCAGGCTCTTGCCGAAATAGCCCAGGTGACGGGAGGGAATTACGACGAGATGCTCTATGCCATCTCGAGCGATCCCTCTGCGCAGTTCACCTATCTGGTGAAGGGCGTGACCCCGGAAGCCAAAGAGGCCCTGCGGGAGCTGGATATTCCCTGGCTTCAGATTGACCTGATTCGTGAGCGGACTTATCCCTTCGGGCCGGTGACTGCCAACCTGACCGGAATGCTCGGCCGCGATGAACCCCTGGGTGGGGTTGAGCTCGCTGAAGACGAGTGCTTGATGGCCCAAAATGGTGTTGCTACATACCAAAAGGGCGCCGATGGCGTGCGGTTGCCGGGAACCACGACCTTGGTCGAAGAACCCATCCACGGCGGTACCGCGCATCTCACGATCGACAGCGACCTCCAGTGGTACGTCCTCCAGCAGCTTGCTGAGCACGGAAGCGCGCTTCAAGCCCAGCATGGCAACGCAATCGTTGTTCGGGTTAGCGACGGACATATTCTGGCCGCAGCCGATTGGCCAACTTTCGACCCGAACGATTTCACCGATGCTCCTCCCGAGCACATGGGCGCACGGACGTTTAGTTCCCCGTATGAGCCTGGATCGATTATGAAGTCGATGGGTGTCGCCATGTTGATTGACGCTGGTCACACCAGTGCTTCAGACCGGATCGTGGCTCCAGGTTTTTACAACGTTGGCTCCGGACGCTTCATCAAGAACATGTTGGTCTCTGATGCCAGGCAGTTGACCACTGCGGGCGTTCTTCAAACATCCTCCAACACGGGTATGGCGGTCCTCGGCGAGCGCATGCCCAAGCAACAGGCGTACGACTATTTCAAGGCCTTTGGCTTTGGCGAGAAGACTGCCGTTGATTTCCTCGGTGAATCCAACGGTGTGCTCAAGACACCAGAGAACTACGACTCCTTTACCCGTTTCGCCCAGCTGTATGGCCAGGGTATTTCGGTGACCGCGGTGCAAATGGCTGGCGCTTATCAAGCGCTGGCTAATGACGGAGTTCGTTTGCCACTGCGCCTCTACGACGGCTGCACCACAAGCCAGGGCGAATTCATCGAAGCGCCCGTGTCGGAACCTGTGCGCGTTGTTTCCGCTTCGGCAGCACGCCAGACCGTGAACATACTCGAGACCGTGGTCAGTCAGAGCGCGCTGCGCCCTGTTCTGGAGGTTCCCGGGTACCGTGTGGCAGCAAAGACAGGAACCGCAGAAATCGCGAGCGCGACCGGCTATGGCTCCGAGCGCGTGATTTCTTTGGCCGGGATGGCACCGGCTGAAGACCCGGAATACGTGGTCCTTGTCTCCTTCTACAGGCCGCAAACGTCACGAGTCTCTTCGGCTGCCGCCCCTGCTTTTCAGGACCTGATGTCGCACGTGTTGAAGCACTATCGGGTTGCTCCCTCGAGCGAACCAGCTGTTGTCCCCCCACTAACCTGGTAGCAACACCCGGACGGGCCGGTGACGAAAGAGGGCGAGATGGCTGAGATTCCTCGACCGCAGCGTCCCACTCCACTGTCACTGGAGGCTCTGGCCCGCGCGGTGGGGGCCCATCATCTGGGCCCTGATGTGTCTGTCACCGGTGTGGCCCTTAATACAGG
>CAZQIH010000124.1:0-3344 GCA_964593715.1 uncultured Microbacteriaceae bacterium | reverse complement strand
ATGCTCTAGCAGCGAGTGTCGCTGCAGGCTTGGTAATTATTGCCGGGTGCGCAAGTGAACCGGTGGAACCACCCGACGCCAGGTCCTATTACTTTGACCAGGAAATCGAGTGGGAGGACTGCGACTCGGGCGCCGAGTGCGCGAGCGTTCTGGCGCCGCTGAACTGGGACGACCTGGAAGCCGGACAGGACATTGAGCTGGCGCTCTCTAGGCATAACGCGACCGGTGAAGCGCAGGGTTCTTTGCTGGTCAACCCGGGTGGCCCGGGCGCCAGTGGTTTCACCTTCGTTCGCGATTCAGTTGATTTTGCGGTTGGCGCAGCACTGCGCGAGTCTTTCGACATTGTTGGCTGGGATCCCCGGGGTGTGAACGAGTCGACACCGGTCTCCTGCGCCACGAGTGACGCTGATCTTGATTACTTCTTCTTTGGCGAACTTGAGTCAGAGCCAGATACTCCCGAGTGGGAACAGGAACTCCTGGACGAGTCCATCCGTTTTGGTACTGAGTGCCTGGAGAACACGGGGGAGCTTCTTCAATACGTGGACACGATGTCCACCGTTCGCGACCTTGATCTGTTGCGCCATCTACTCGGTGATGATCAGCTCAACTATCTCGGCTACTCATATGGAACATTGATCGGCGCGCTCTATATCGATACCTTCCCCGAGAATGTTGGGCGCTTGGTCTTGGATGGCCCAGTGGACCCCGCCGCGAGCCAGTTCGATCTTGTGCTGAATCAGTACCGGGGCTTCGAAGAAGCCCTGATGGCCTATGTGGACTACTGCATCGAGATGGACATGTGTCCCTTTGAGGGTGACCGCGACGCCCAATTGGCCTCGGTGTCCGAGCTCTATGACCGACTCGAGGAAGACCCACTCCGACACAGCGATGGTCGCTTGGTCGATCACTCGATGCTCCGCACCGCGATGGTGACGACCCTCTACTCGCAACAAAACTGGAGCTACTTGACCCAGCTCTTTGTTGAGGTCGAGCAGGGACTGACCGATACGGCAATCTTCTTGGTCGATTTTTACTACGACCGCCAGGACGGCGTCTATCAGGACAACTCGATGGAGGCGTTCATTGCCATCAACTGTCTTGATTACCCCGTTGAATACGACCCGGAGGTGATTGCTGCCCAGGGTGAGCAATTACGAGAGGTCGCCCCCTATACGGCGAGACCCAGCGGTTACGGCGACCTGGTGTGCCAGAACTGGCCGTTCCCACCCCGTCTTGTGAAGGGTCCGGTCAGTGGTGAGGGGGCAAACCCTGTCCTTGTGATCGGGACCACCGGCGACCCCGCAACTCCTTACAACTGGTCACTCTCTCTCGCGGAGCAGTTGGGCCAAGCGCGCCACCTGACCTTGGAGGCGGAGGGCCACCTCGCGTATAACAAGGACTCTGCCTGCATCAACGATGCCGTCGAGCAGTACTTTCTTACTGGTGCCCTGCCAGAGGACGGGCTGATCTGTAGTTCGTAGGAGCGCCTGCGACTACCATTGGCCCGTGACGCCACCCGCCAGACGCCTCCCCTTTTTGCTACTTCAGGTCGCCAACTTTGCCGGGGCTTCAGCAAATGCGATGACCTTTATTGCCATTCCTTGGCTCGTTCTAGAGCTGACGGGTTCTGCGCTTAGCACGGGGATTGTGGCTGCCCTGGCAGCGATTCCGGCAATTGTGATGTCACCGTTAGCTGGCCTTCTCATTGATCGGGTGGGCCGGGCCAAGATTTCGATTCTCTCCGATGTGCTCTCGGGGCTTTCTGTTCTGATGATTCCTTTTGTTGCCATGACCGGCCGCCTCGACCTCTGGGTTGTTGCCGCTGCAGCACTGTTGGGGGCGATCTTTGACCCCGCCGGTTACACCGCGCGCAAGACGCTGATTGAACCCACTGCCAAGGCCAGTGGAGTGAGTCTGGCGCGGGCAAACTCGTTGCACGAAGCGCTCTTCGCTCTCGGCTTTGCGCTCGGACCAGCCCTCGGTGCGGCCCTCATTGGTGTTGTGGGGACAATCCTGTCTTTTGGGGTGATCACGGTCTTGTTTGGCCTCGCGTCGGTTGCAGTTTGGGCAATTCCTTCTGCCGCCACAACGGTTCAGGACGAGGGTCTGGAAGAGCCCGGTGCGTGGTGGCGAGATGCCATCGAGGGCTTCCGCGTGATTCGCGCAGATACCGCGCTTCTGGTCATCACCGCCTTCATCGTGTTCGTTGACTTTGTCTATATGCCCACCGAAGTAGTCATCCTTCCCACCTACTTTCAATCGATTGATAATCCGTGGGGGTTTGGTGTGGTGATTTCCGCCATGGCGTTGGGTGGAGTGGTTGGTGCTTACTCCTACGCGCCGCTCGCGGCGCGCTTTAACCTGCGCACCATCGTCCTCACCAGCTCGATTGCCTCATCGGCCCTACTGTTTGGCCTGGCGTTCTTCCCACCGGTATGGGTGATGGCAGTCGTCGGGCTTGCCGTGGGCATGGCATGGGGGCCAATGGGCCCACTCTTGAACACGCTCGTCCAAACGCGCTGCCGCCCCGCGGTTCAGGGCCGTGTGTTTGGCGCCCAGATGGCCCTATTTGCCAGCGGACCACCGCTGGGAATGGTTGTTGTCGGTGGACTTGTTGAGGGATTTGGCGTTGTGTTGGTGTATCCGTTCATCGTGTCGGCTGTGTTTCTCTGTGCTCTGGCGCTGCTTGGTGTTCGCCAGCTCGCTGGTGTCGATCAGCAACGCCCACCTCAGTAGAATTTGGCTGTGGACGATCTCGGAATTTTTGACCTGATTACAGGCCTTCCCGTTCACGTGTTTGTGACCCATGCGGTTGTGGTTCTGCTGCCGATGGCTGTGGTCATGCTGGTTCTTGTGGTGGCCTTCCCGAGACTCCGTCAGAATTACCGCTATCCAGCCGTCGGCATAGCCATCATCGGCGCCCTCTCGGCGATTGTCGCCGAGCAATCCGGTGAAGCACTTGAGGCGAGGGTCGGCGTTGCCGAAGAGCACTCGGAGTGGGGCGAAATGCTTCCCCCAGTCGCGGTAGCTCTGGCCGTTCTTTCAGTCATTTGGCTTATCGTTTCTCGCATGTCGTCATCACGTGGAAAGATTCTGGCCGCCGTCATCGGCGGCGTTGTCATCATCGTTGGCATTGTTGCCGTCGTCATCACAGTCCTTGCGGGTCACTCTGGTGCCGATGCCACCTGGGGCGACCGGGTGTCAGGCACTGACACTGCTGTGGTGGAACCAGCCGATGAGGCAATGGTGTCTGAAGCGCCAACCGAGGACGCCGTCTCCACCGCGGACACCACTGTTCTGAGCTTGGAGACCGTCGCTCTCAATGATTCCGAAGACAGCTGTTG
>CAZQIH010000123.1:0-3357 GCA_964593715.1 uncultured Microbacteriaceae bacterium | reverse complement strand
GTCCCCCCTACAACAAGGGTGAAGGTTTCGCTTTCCAACACAACGACATACGCCTTGTTGCCCGTGGGGTCTTGCTCCCTCCGGTCATACTCTTTCCACACCAGCTCATTGGGGCGCCCATATCCATAGGTCACTGAACCGGTGGATTCAGAACGCACCGTTCGCTCGGCAAGCCAGAGCTCATCAGCGTCAAAGCCTTGGTCAACAAACACATAGCTGCGCTCAGGTCCAAGCAAGCCAATCGACCACGTTGCGCTGGAACCTGGCTCACTGGTCACCTCAGCGCGGTTTGCGCTCCAGAGATCAGAGAGCATCGGCACAATCGGCTCGCCTGGTAGCTGGTCTTTAGCCTCTGCGGCCACTTCAACCCAGTCGACCTCGTCGACAAGGTTGGTGTCGGGTCGAACGACAAGGATCACGAGGAGCGCAACAACCCCCAGAGAGGCAAGAAGCGACCACACCAGGTTCCTGGTGTTCTGGCGAGCTTTGCGCTCAGCCCTCGCAGTGGCAACGCGTTCGCTTTTTTCGCGGGGGGTTTCTGGTCGTCCGAGACCGGCAACCTCGCGGGGGGCTTTTCCAGCCATCGCTTTAGGCCTCTCGGTTCTTTTTGGCGGCTTCGAGACGAGCCTTGGCGCCAATGAGCCACTCGTCGCACCTAGCAGCAAGAGCTTCGCCACGCTCCCACAGCGCAATGGATTCCTCAAGGCTGATGCCGCCCTGTTCGAGGGCGGTGACAACAGAAACGAGCTCGTCCCTGGCCTGCTCATAGGAGAGCTTGGCGATGTCGGTGTTCTTCTCGCTAGTCACGTGACCCAGTCTAGTTTCTGGGGGAGCACTCAGCGGACTTGAGTCTCGATGGTGCCATCACTCACGGTGACACTGAGCTCATCACCGGAGGATGCATCCGCAACACTGGTTATGACACTGCCATCACGCTTTCTCGCAATCGCATAGCCCCGCTCCAGCGTGCTGGTGGGGGAGAGGCCGCGGAGGTTTGCAGTGAGCGTGCTCACCTGAGAGGCGGCGCGCTCGATGGTTAGGTGGGCGAGATCAACTCCCCTGACTACCAACTGCAGAATCTCCTCCGACTTGATGTCGACCAGGGTGAAGGGGTCCTTCAGGATCGGCCTCGTGCGAAACGCACTGAGGCGCTCTGATTCGTACTCGAGCATTGAGGCAATCCTCTGGTCCAGACGTGAGCGGGCTTCCTGGATGATGCGACGTTCGTTCTCAACGTCGGGCACAACCCGCTTCGCGGCATCGGTGGGCGTCGAAGCTCGAAGGTCAGCAACCTCATCGAGCAGAGGACGATCGGCCTCATGGCCAATGGCGCTCACAAGCGGTGTTTCGAGGGAGGCTGCCAGGCGCACCAGGCGCTCGTCGCTAAAGGGAAGGAGGTTGAGGAAGTCGCCGCCACCTCTGGCGACAATGATGACGTCGACTTCAGGGTCAGCATCCAGCGTGGTCATTGCTTGCATGACTTCGGCGACCGCGCGGTCGCCTTGGACCGCGGCGTATTCGATTCGGAAAGAGACGTCGGGCCAGCGAAGCTTGGCGTTGTGCACGACATCTTTTTCGGCGTCTGAATCCTTACCGGTCACCAAGCCGATGGTGCCCGGCAAGAAGGGAAGGGGCTTCTTTCTCGACTCGTCAAAGAGACCCTCTGAGGCCAGTTGGGTTTTGAGTTTCTGAAGCTTCTCGAGAATCTCACCAAGGCCGGTGTGACGCATGTCGAGAACGTTCATACTGAGCGTTCCGCCCTTGACCCACCAGCTGGGCTTGACGCGAGCAATGACCCGATCGCCTTGGGCCACCGTCTCTGGAATGTTTTCTTGGGCCCGACGCCAGACGGTGAACGACACTGCAGCGTCTGACTCGATGTCGCTGAATTTGCCGTAGATGTTGCCAGCTGCTTTGCCCCACTGTGTTACTTCAGCTTCAATCCAGACGGACCCCAAGCGATCGATATAGCCGCCCATCAGCTCGGAGAGCTTCATCACCGACCAGGGTGCCTCCGGGCTTGAATCATTGGTTGTCTCGCTCATCGCCTCTCAGGCTAGAACACTCAGCCACGCGGGGGAGACAAGCTAATACACTTGCCCAGTGAGCATTAGTAACGGCAACGTCCAAACCCTTGAGGCTCCGCTTATTCCGAAGCGCCGCGAGAAGCTCGTTGATTTACCGGTGTCGGGCAACAAGCGCATCTTGTTGGCAGCCCCGCGGGGTTACTGTGCTGGCGTTGATCGTGCGGTGATTGCGGTTGAAAAGGCATTGGAGCGCTTTGGCGCCCCGGTCTATGTGCGCAAGCAGATTGTTCACAACATCCATGTCGTGAAGGAACTCGAATCCAGAGGCGTCATCTTTGTTGACGAGGTTTCCGAGGTTCCAGAGTCATCCACCATCGTTTTCTCAGCCCACGGCGTCTCGCCGATGGTTGTCGCTGAGGCGGCCGACCGCGGGCTCAACGCCATTGATGCCACCTGCCCTCTAGTGACTAAAGTCCACCGCGAGGCCGTTCGTTTCTCAGGCCAGGATTACCACATTCTTCTCATCGGCCACGCTGGGCACGAAGAGGTCGAGGGCACCATGGGTCACGCCCCTGATCACACCACCCTGGTCAACGACCCTGATGAAGCTGACCGCATTACCGTCCCTGATACCGAGAACCTCATCTGGCTCTCGCAGACCACGTTGAGCGTTGATGAAACCATGGAAACAGTGCGCAGGCTGCGCCTGCGCTTTCCTCACTTGAGTGATCCGCCAAGCGACGACATTTGTTACGCCACTCAGAACCGGCAGGTCGCCATCAAGAAGATTGCTCCCGAGTGTGACCTGGTCATCGTTGTTGGTTCCCCCAACTCTTCCAACAGTGTTCGACTAGTTGAAGTCGCCTTGGAATACGGCGCCAAAGCTGCTTACCGCGTCGATTACGCCAGCGAAATCAAGCAGGAATGGCTGGAGGGTGTTGCCACCATCGGACTGACTTCTGGTGCGTCAGTGCCCGAAGTGCTTGTCGATCACACGCTGGCCGATCTCGCCGATGCCGGTTACACGCAGGTTGAGGAAGTCAAAACCGCCGAAGAGGATTTGCAGTTCTCGTTGCCCAAAGAACTTCGCAAGGACTCCAGTGGCAATGTCGACCAGTCGCTGCTTGGTGGTCGAAGGAACGGCTAAGAAATAGCGTTACCGGTCGACCCCAGCTGGTTAGCTGCCTGCACGACCCTGGCTGCCATCGACGTCTCGGACACTTTGCCCCAGGCGCGAGGGTCATAGAGCTTCTTGTTGCCGACTTCGCCGTCAACGCGCAGCACGCCGTCATAGTTCTGGAACATGTAGCCGGCGATTGACCGTGTGTAG
>CAZQIH010000122.1:0-3485 GCA_964593715.1 uncultured Microbacteriaceae bacterium | reverse complement strand
CCAGCACCAAACACCACGGCGGTGTCGCCCTTCTTCATGCCCATCAGGCGCACACCGTGAACAGCACACGACAGTGGCTCAGCCAGGCAAGCAAGCTCATAGGGGGCATCGCCCACGTTGAAGCACCCATCCTCACGGTGGACCTTGTATTCCAAGAACCCACCCGGACCCAAGTCGCCACCCTTGAGGGAGAAGTACTTGAAGTGCTCCACACACGCTTTGTCTTCCCCGCGAAGGCAGGGACGACACTTGCCACATTTAGTAGGCCCAAGGGTCACCCGGTCGCCAACGGCGACCATGGTGACGTCCGGCGCCACGGCGACAACTTCACCGGCATTCTCGTGACCGCCGAGGAAAGGGAAGCCTGGCTTCTGCTTGCCGATAAACGTGCGCTGTTCCCAAGAACAAATCGACGCAGCACCAATCTTGACCAAGACCTCTTTAGAGCCAAGCTCTGGAACGGGGATGTCTTGAATCTCCACTTCACCAACGCCAGTAATGACGGCAGCTTTCATGGTGTTCACGCGGGCTCCTTCACGAGCGACAGGGCTTCATCAACAGAAGCATTGCTGTGGACGATGGCAGCCAGGGCTGCAATCAACGACGCAGGGTCGGGGTGCTGAACGACGTTGCGTCCATAAACAACACCGCGTGCTCCAACCTCCATGGCGACCTTGGTGCGCTCGAGCAGTTCACGGGTGGTGACCTTGCCACCACCACGAACCAGCACGGGGATGGGGGTCGCAATCTCGACAACCTCACCAAAGCGCTGCATGGGATCAACCGGATCAACCTTGATGATGTCCGCACCAAGCTCAACAGCCTGGCGGACCAGAGTGGCAATCTGCTCGGCGTCTGAGACAGACGACGAGCCACCCTCAGGGTTGGTCTTCATCACCAGTGGCTCCACCATCAAAGAAATACCGCGCTGGCGGGCCAGCGCACCAATCTCTTGGATGTTCTGGATGCACTGCTCTTGCAGTTGGGCATTGGCGTCAAGTTCGAGCAGGTTCAACACCACACACCCCACGCTCGGGTGGCTGGCGTCTTCGAGGGTGTTGGCGTGGGCGGTGTCCCAGGCCTTGCTCACTACTCGTGCTTCGTAAACATTCGTGACATCAAGGCGCAGGGCAACAGTGACCGAGTCGGCAAGGCCGGCGTCAATCAGGGTGCGAAGGCCACCAGGGTTCACCTGGATGACATCGGGACTGGCACCAGCGATGACCTTGAAGGCCTCTGGCAGGTTCTCGATGCCATTCGAGAAAGACCTGGCACCAAAGATGCCAAGATCCATCGCGATGTTGATACAGCGTCCAGAGGACGCATTGAACATCTTCTCGGCGTTTTTACTGAGCAAGGTCAACGCCTGCTTCCTTGGCAATGGCGAGAATCAACGCGGAGGCGTTGAGTTCGCCATGGCCATCGTTGATGGCTTCCTGGATGTATTTCTGCGCGGTGGCTGCGGTGGGAACCGGGGAACCCAAACGCGACGCGAAGTCTTGAATCAGCTTGGCGTCTTTGAGCATCAAGTTCAGAGCAAAGTTGACGGTGTAGTCGCCTGCCTGAGCACCGCGGCCCACACCGTAATAGATGGGGGTGCGGAAGTCAGCAACATCGAGCACGCCCTGAACATCAGCAAGGTTCAGGCCAGCCTTCTTGGCCAGGGTGAGTGCTTCACCCAGTGCCTGCAGCTGTGAGGCAACCAACAGGTTGCCGACCAGCTTCATAGCGGTTCCCTTGCCACCTTCGCCCATGTAGTGGACGGTTTCGCTGATTGCATTGAAGAGGGGCAACACCTTGTCAAAGACGGCCTTCGGGCCACCGACAACAATCCAGAGCCCAGCGTTTTCTGCTTCACCCTTGGTGCCAAATACGGGGGCATCGAGGAACTCGTGGCCCTTGGCCTCGAAGGCTTCGCGCTCACGATTGCTGGTGGCGGGGTCGATGGTGGACAAGTCCACCACGATGGCGCCAGCGGGAACGTGATCGATCAGCTTGTGTGTACCAAAGACGAGGTCATCAACGCCCTTGTCGTCGGAGAGGCAATACATAACGACCTCGGCACCAGAAAGAGCTGCTGCGAGGTCGGTGGTCACGGTGAGGCCTGCGGCCTCAAGGACGGGGGTGGTCTTCGCGGAACGGTTCCAGGCGGTGACATCGTGTCCGGCCTTCTTGAGGTTCGCGGCCATACCGCTTCCCATGGTTCCCATACCCAAATATGCGATCTTTGTCATCTTTGACTCCTTTTTCTCTGCCACAGGGCATCAACCAATAAGAACGGCTCTAGTACGGCCCACAACGAACAATGTCGGTCGCGAAGGGCACATGTGCCCTGTTGAGTTAACACACAATCTAACACAAAAAGTGTTAGAAACTGTGACTTAGGGGGCGCCTTGGAAGCTAAACGGAGACAGAGGGGCGCTAATCACTTGGCAGGCACCGGCCACTTCAAACTCAAAGAGATCCACACCATCGTGAGTGGTCACGATGGTGTCCACTTCCTCAAGATTGAGGGCGTGGAAAGGACTCTTCACGCCAGCCTTGGACAGATCAGCGAGCACCCAGGTCTTATCCGCATTCTCGGAGAGCAGGCGGTTGAGTTCCGCAATCTCAGGGTTCACTTCGCTAAGCCCCGTCTTGCGAGAGATTCCCTGCGCACCGATGACGGCCATGTCGGCGTTGTAGCGGGATATGGTCCAGGCTGCAATTGACCCGCTCTGCGCTAGGTCTTCCGTAGCGACTAATCCCCCGGTGCTAATCACCCGCACTCCCCTGGAGGCCAAGAAAGAAGCGTGGGGCAATGACGGGGTGATCACCGTCAGGTTTTGATCGGGGTTCAAAAACTGTATGAACTGGGCCGTAGTAGATCCGGTACCCACAAATATGACGTCACCGCTAGTCATGTTCCTGGCAGCAAACTCGCCAATGCGTGCTTTGGCCACACTGGAGTCGGATGCTCTGGGGTTCACCAGAATGTCGAGGGAACGAGAGAGCTGCGCCGAGGCGCCGCCTCTCGTCAAGGTCATATAGCCCTGGTCCACCAGGTTCTGCACATCACGGCGAACCGTCATCACCGAAACGTCCAAGAACTTAGCCAGGCTTGCAAAGTCGATAGCTTCCTCAGCGGCAACCCACTCAAGAATCTTCTGCTTGCGCTCCTTGGCTAAGAGCTTGCGGCGTTCAATCTGGACATCCATGGCTAGTGGGCCTCGGGCTCATTTCCTGGCAACCACTTGATCCCACACCCCATTGCTGGCCGGTGAGGCAGCGGCACAGCCGTGCCGGCGAGGGCGCTAGTAATGGCGCCCTCTAAAAGATCGCCGGTGACGGGGTTGCCATTCTTCGGTGAGGACGCATCAAAGGCACCTCGGTACACCAGTTCGAAACCAGCATCGAAAAGGAAGAAATCCGGGGTGCAGACAGCACCTAGTTCAAGCGCCAACGACTGGTCACGATCAATCAGGTAGGGGAAGTCCCAGCCAGCG
>CAZQIH010000121.1:0-3506 GCA_964593715.1 uncultured Microbacteriaceae bacterium | reverse complement strand
AACTGCATTACCTCAAGAAGTCGGGCACATCGAGGTCGCCATCGTCATCGGCGTCAGCGGCGAACACGGGCACCTCGGTGCCGAGGGGTTCCTGCTCCTCGGGAAGCAACCAGGATTCCTCTGGCTTGTCGGCAACTCCGGTCGTCTCAGCGGACTCGGTGACGCCGGCCACCGGCGCGGCCGGCTCGCTCTTGCGCTGGCGAGACTCATCAAAGCCCGCAGCGATCACGGTCACGCGAACTTCATCGCCAAGCGAGTCATCAATGACAGCACCGAAGATGATGTTCGCATCGGGGTGAACAGCTTCTTCGACGAGCTTGGCGGCGTCGTTGATTTCATACAGGCCAAGGTTCGAGCCGCCCTGAATCGACAGCAGCACGCCCTGGGCGCCCTCGATGCTCGACTCCAACAGCGGTGAAGCAACAGCCAACTCCGCTGCTTTGACGGCGCGGTCGGCGCCCCTGGCGGATCCAATACCCATCAGAGCAGTGCCCGCATCCTGCATGACCGACTTGACGTCGGCGAAGTCCAAGTTGATCAGGCCCGGGGTCGTAATCAAATCGGTGATTCCCTGTACGCCTGCCAAGAGGACGTGATCGGCCGTCTCGAAGGCCTCGAGCATGCTGATGGTCCGGTCAGAAATCTCAAGAAGACGGTCGTTAGGGACAACGATCAGCGTGTCCACCTCGTCTTTGAGGGCTTGAACACCCACCTCAGCCTGGGACATGCGGCGTTTTCCTTCAAACCCAAAGGGCTTGGTCACAATTCCTACCGTGAGAGCACCGATGGACTTAGCAATTCGAGCAACCACAGGAGCCCCTCCGGTACCCGTACCGCCGCCCTCGCCGGCAGTGACAAAGACCATGTCGGCGCCAGCCAGAGCCTGCTCGATCTCCTCTTGGTGGTCCTCGGCTGCGCGTCGGCCAACCTCAGGGTCCGCACCGGCACCAAGACCGCGAGTGAGCTCACGTCCAACATCCAGCTTCACGTCGGCATCGCTCATCAGGAGCGCCTGGGCGTCCGTGTTGATGGCGATAAATTCAACGCCGCGCAACCCTCTATCAATCATGCGATTGACTGCGTTGACACCGCCACCTCCGACACCCACCACTTTGATGACTGCGAGGTAATTGTGTTGACCGGACACCGGTACTCCCTTTCGCTAAACCCTCAACCTCTACTTTAAGATTAGAGTTTTATTCACTTTTCCTGTGACACGAAGCTAAAGCGCAATGTCATCCAGTGGGCGGAGGCTCTGGGCGTGTCGCGGAACCCACAAAAACAAAAGAAACCTCAGTCCTGCTGACGAACCACAACGCTGTCCGGCGTCGTCACGTCGATGACTTGTGGTTGCCCTGTTCCCGCAGCCCGGAGCGCCGCCCCTAGAACGCGAGCTTTTTCACGAGAGCGCTCTGCGCTCCCCCACATCACCTCGTGGGAGCTCTCCCTCATGGTGAAGCGGACGTCGTCGAGGGTTGACGCCGTCACAGCTTCCACGCTGCTCGATATCTCGGGTGGGAGCGCCAAGAGCACCCGGGCTACCGCTTCAAAACTTGGCGAACTGCGATCGGCCTCGACCAGGATGATCGGAAGCTCCCCCGGCGGCTCTGGCTGAGACCACAATTCAACGGCCGCCGCGTCAACAACAACGAAAAGTCCCCCTCGCGAGACAGCCCCGAGAGGTTGACGCTCGTTGAGAATGATCACCAGCGTGCCGGGAGGTTCAATCCGCGTTTCGAAAGCTTGGATCACCCGTATCGACTTGAGCGCGGTGGCCACCCGATCATTGCTGATGCGTGCCAGCGGCTCGCCATAGAGACCAGACAGCGCCTCCTGAATCTCAGCTTCTGAAACCGAGGTGGAGCCTTCGACCTGCACGTCTCGCAGCGCGAGGGCCGGCGAGAGCACCAAAACAACAGTCGCCAAAACGACGACCGAAATACTGGCCAGTGAGGCAGCCCACACCCGCCTGCGGTGCCTTGTTGCTTGGGTGAAGCCCTTGAACTCGGCTTTTTCAGCCTTCTGGCGTCGTTTTGTGGCCTCGCGCACAACCGCCTGCGCTGTGCCGGGGCGGCCCGGGCCGATACCGGCGCGTGTCCGCGCAGGCTTCTTCGAGGAAAAGTCGTCAGGACGCCGCATGGTGGCCCTCATCCCTGGCGCGCTTAGTTTCCAATAGCTGCGGAACGATTTGATACAAGTCACCCGTGGACATGGTCAAAATGATGTCGCCCGGTTTAGCTAGAGCAACCGCCCTCTCACACGCCCTCGTCCAGTCGGGTTCGTAATCAAAGGAATAGCCGGCGGGAAGCTTCTGCAGGATCAGATCAGTGGTGACACCTTCAATCGGATCTTCCCGCGATCCAAAAATGTCAAGAAATATCGTGTGGTCGCTCCCTGCGGCAAAGGCCGCCGCCAACTCAGCGGCCATGTATTGGGTTCTGGAAAACAAATGTGGCTGAAACATGGTGATGACGCGTCCGGCACCAACGACGGCTCGCGCAGTTTCCAACGCAGCGGCCACCTCCGTCGGGTGGTGAGCGTGATCATCGAAGAAGCGGACTCCGCCAAGCTCTCCATGAAATTGGAATCGGCGATCCGCTCCACTAAAGCCACTCACCGCATGCGCCGCTTCGGTGAGTGACAGGCCAGCATCGACCAAAACACCAGCGACCCCCACCGCATTCAAGGCGTTGAGCCGACCGGGAACGCCCAAGACAATCTCGGCGTGCTCACCGGCGTAGGAAATCTGCGCGCGGGCCACCGGCGCCGGGTCCATGCTCACGATGTGAAGCTCAGCGTCAGGAGAGAACCCATAGGTCTTCACCTGAGAGAGATCAGCTAGCCGCGTGGCTAGTGCTCGCGTGCCTTCATCATCCGCACACAGCACCACACCGTGAGTTGCAGTCCTGGCAAAAGCCTCAAACGCTTCGTAGATCGCATCCATCCCACCATAGAAATCGAGATGGTCTGGCGCCACATTCGTGATCAGCACAGTGGCGGGGTTATAGGTGAGGAACGAACGATCTGATTCGTCCGCCTCAATCGCGAAAAGATCCGCTTCACCACTGCGCGAGGAAACACCCCACTGGCTCACCACGCCACCGTTGACGAAACCGGCATCAATCCCAGCGCGATGGAGCGCGCTGGCAAGCATCGCGGTGGAGGTTGTCTTTCCGTGAGAACCCGCCACAGCCAGGACGCTCTTGCCGCGCATCACCCACCGCAAAGCGCTCGAGCGATGAATGACAGAAAGCCCCCGGGAATAGGCCTCAACCAGTTCGACATTGGTATCGCGCACCGCGCTCGAGGCCACGACAGTGTCTGCCTCACCCAGATGCTTGGCATCGTGCCCAATGAACACCGTGATACCGGAATCTCTGAGGGAGGCGACCACCTCTGAATCGGATCGATCCGAGCCCGTGACAATCACGCCTTGCTCCGCCATCACCCGTGCGATACCGCTCATGCCGGAGCCGGCAATTCCAATGAAGTGAGCACGAGAGATT
>CAZQIH010000120.1:0-3531 GCA_964593715.1 uncultured Microbacteriaceae bacterium | reverse complement strand
CCGATGCGAGCATCGTGGCCGATGGCATCGGCCAACTGCGTCACATTGGCTCCGGTAACTTCGGCAATCTCGGCCATCGCGTTGATGAACGAAATCTTGGTGGCTAGGAACGCGTTTGCAGAGACTTTGACAAGCTCCGCGGTGGCAAAGTTCATCAGTAAGCGAGGTGTGTTCTTCGCAAGAATCTGCTCGTAGACAGAGTCGAGCGTGGTTGTGGCCCACTCGCCCGATTTACCCTCTGGTAGTCCATAGACCAAGCGATCAGGGGAGAGGGTGTCCTGGACGGCGAACCCTTCGCGCAGGAACTCGGGATTCCACATCAAGACTGCTCCGGTGGACGTCACGCGTTCTGAGAGGCGCTCGGCGGTGCCGACTGGCACCGTGGACTTGCCGACAACCAGATGCCCTTCACCAATGAAGGGCAGTAGCCCTTCGATTGCTGAGTTCACATAGGCCATATCGGCAGAGCCGTCGCTGGCTTGGGGAGTGCCAACAGCAACAAAGTGGACACGCGCGTCCTTCACGGCCGACATGTCGGTCGTGAAGGTGAGGCGAGCGGTGTTCTTCTGCAGAAGGTCGTCAAAGCCTGGCTCGTGGAAAGGGGCCTTCCCGCTTGCTAGGGCGTCGATGCGGGATTGGTCAACGTCGATTCCGATGACCTCGTGGCCAAGTTCTGCCATTGATGCGGCGTGGACTGCGCCCAAGTAACCACAGCCGATGACAGAAATCTTCATAAAGAAAACCCTAGGGGATTGGGCTAGCGCAGGGGCTTGATGAAGCCCACGGCATCGTGAACGCGGGCAAGGGTTGCTTCGGCGATGACAGATGCCTTGGCGGCACCGGCGCTGAGGATGCGGTCCAGCTCGGCGACATCGCCGAGGAGCTCATGCGTTCGCAGCCGAATGGGCTCAAGAAGTGCGACAAGCGCATCGGCGGCCTGGGTCTTGAGCGCCCCATACCCGCCGCCTGCGAGCTGGTCTTGCCACGACTCAACGCTTTGGCCGGTGGCCAAAGACAGCAGTGTCAGCAGGTTGGATACGCCGGGTTTGCCCTCGGGGTCGAAGCGAATTGCTGAGTCTGTGTCGGTGACTGCCGACTTCACTTTCTTGGCAATCACCGAGGGCTCATCCATCAGCCAGATGATGCCTGCCGGGGAATCGCCGGACTTAGACATCTTGGAGCCCGGGTTCTGCAGGTCATAAATTTTCGCGGCGGCCTCCAGGATGCGCACCTCTGGCACGCTCAGGGTCTTGCCAAAGCGCTGGTTGAAACGCTCCGCGATATCGCGGGTGAGCTCGATATGTTGCCGCTGATCCTCGCCAACGGGGACCACCACGGAGTCATAGAGCAGGATGTCGGCTGCCTGAAGAATCGGGTAGGTGAAGAGCCCCACCGTGGCGTTGTCAGAGCCCTGTTTTTGGGATTTGTCTTTGAACTGTGTCATCCGGCTGGCTTCACCGAAACCGGTGAGGGTGTTCAAAATCCAGGCCAGCTCGCTGTGAGCGGGGACATGGGATTGAACGAACAGTGTTGAGACATCGGGGTCAATACCGGCAGCGATGTACTGTGCTGCAGTGCGCCTGGTGTTGGCAGCGAGTTGTTGTGGGTCCTGGGGGACCGTGATGGCGTGCAGGTCAACAACGCAGTAGACGGCGTCGTGGGTCTTCTGCATCTCTATCCACTGCACGAGCGCACCCGCGTAATTACCGAGGTGCAGAGAGTCGGCTGATGGCTGCATGCCAGAAAACAGCCGGGGTCTACTCATACGGGTAGCGTACCGGTCTAGATGTCGTAGTCGGCGATGACGGGGGCGTGGTCGCTCCAGCGGGTGTCATAGCTTGGAGCCCGGTCAACCCTGTAGTTCTTCAGTGTGCCAGCGAGAGGGGCGTTGGCTAGGTGGTAGTCAATCCGCCAGCCCGCGTCGTTGTCGAAGGCTTTGCCCCGCCAACTCCACCAGCTGTAGGGGCCCTCTATTTCGCCGTGGAAAGCCCGGCCAATATCGACAAAGCGCCCAGAGGCGCCTGTGTTGTAGTCGGTAGATTCTTCGTGGCCAATCCAGGAATCGAAATACGCGCGTTCTTCTGGCAAGAACCCGGCGCTCTTCAGATTGCCCTTCCAGTTCTTGATGTCCAACGTGCGGTGGCCCACGTTCAGGTCGCCAACAACAACCGCTGGGGATTCTTGTTTGCCCAGCTGCTTCATGCGGTGATCCATGTGCTTCAAGAATTCATACTTGGCGTCCTGCTTAGGAGTTCCAGCCTCGCCTGAGTGGACGTAACAACTCACGATGGTGAAGGGGTGGCCACCAGGGGTGGTGATGTCGACTTCAAGCCATCGCCCGGCCGTGTCAACGCTCTTTGGCCCAAGCTCCACGCGCACTTCACTGTGGGCGTGTCTCGTTGCCACGGCGACCCCGGCCCTGCCCTTGGCAGTGGCCGGGTCGTGAGCAATCACCCAGTCGTCACCGAGGAGCGCTTCTAGATCCTCGCGCTCGGCTCTGACTTCCTGAAGCGCTAGAACATCAACCCTGGCTTCATCGAGCCAGGGTTGCATTCCCTTGCGAAATGCAGCGCGAACGCCATTGACGTTGACGCTGGCAACCCGAAGCACAGAGGTACCTACGGCTTGCCGCGGAGAATCGCCTGCTTGACCTCAGAGATTGCCTTGGTCACTTCGATTCCGCGGGGGCATGCCTCGCTGCAGTTGAAGGTGGTGCGGCAGCGCCACACACCTTCTTTGTCGTTGAGAATGTCCAGGCGAACCTGCGAGCCTTCGTCTCTGGAGTCAAAGATGAAGCGGTGAGCATTGACGATGGCAGCTGGCCCAAAGTACTGGCCATCGGTCCAGAACACGGGGCAACTAGAGGTGCAGGCTGCACACAAGATGCACTTAGTGGTGTCGTCAAAGCGGGCGCGGTCTTCGGGAGACTGCAGGCGTTCCTTGTCTGGCTTCGAAGAAGCAATGAGGAAGGGCTGGACCTGACGGTAGGACTCGAAGAAGGGTTCCATGTCCACGATCAAGTCTTTTTCCAACGGCAAACCCTTGATGGCCTCGATGTAGATCGGCTGGGTAATGTCGAGGTCCTTGATGAGGGTCTTGCAAGCCAGGCGGTTACGACCGTTGATGCGCATCGCATCGGAGCCACAGATACCGTGGGCGCAGCTTCGACGGAAGCTCAGAGTGCCATCGACTTCCCACTTGATCTTGTGCAGGCCATCGAGCACGCGGTCGGTGGCAAACATTTGGACGTCATAGTCTTCCCAGTGCGGTTCCGCGTCGTTCTCTGGGTCAAAGCGACGCACAATGAACGTGACCGTGAAGGAGGGCACCTCCGCCACAACAGCAGGAGCGTTAGCAACAGTGGTAGCCATTAGTACTTCCTCTCCATCGGTGGGTAGTTGGTGATGACCACAGGTTTCCAATCAATGGCGATGTGGTCTTCGACGTTTGCTGACTTCGGGTCACCGGTCAGATACGCCATGGTGTGAACCATGAAGTTCTCATCATCACGGTCGGGGTAGTCATCCCGCA
>CAZQIH010000119.1:0-3616 GCA_964593715.1 uncultured Microbacteriaceae bacterium | reverse complement strand
TGCTCTATCTGGGCCGTCACGTGGGATACCCGATTGCTCTTGAGGGCGCATTGAAGCTCAAAGAGCTTGCCTATATCCACGCGGAGGGCTTCGCCGCCGGTGAGCTCAAGCATGGGCCCATTGCGCTGATTGAACCTGGACAGATTGTCTTTGTGATTGTGCCAAGCCCCAGAGACCCGATGTCCCTCCACAGCAAGGTTGTTTCCAACATCCAGGAGATCCGCGCTCGCGGAGCACGCGTCATCGCGCTGGCTGAGCAGGGGGATGCAGCGGTGTTGCCCTTCGCCGATGAGGTCATTCCTATTCCGTTGGCCTCCACGTTCATGGAGCCACTGCTCGCCGTTGTCCCCCTCCACATCTTTGGCATGGAGCTCGCAGGAGCGAAGGGCCTCGACATTGATCAACCCCGGAACCTCGCAAAATCTGTGACCGTGGAGTAGCTCGCGGAGCGTGGCGATGACCGTGTTGGGTGTGGGTGTTGACCTGGTAGATATTGAGCGCTTTTCTCGCGCGCTCGAGCGCACACCTGCGCTTTCACAACGACTCTTTGGTCCCGTGGATATGGAATCCCAGGACCTGGCCGCCCAGTCACTGGCTGCAAGATTTGCGGCCAAGGAGGCCACGTTGAAGGCGCTGGGTGGCAATGTTCCCGGTTTCTCCTGGCACGACATTCAAGTGAAGGGCGAGCGCGGCCAGCCGCCGCAGCTCGTTCTCTCTGGCGGGGTGGCCGAGCGCGCCACCGACTCCGGTGTGACCGCCACTCACCTCTCGCTGTCCCACGATGCCGGCATGGCCATCGCTTTCGTTGTCGTTGATGGTGAGGCTCGCTCGTGACCAGCTCGATGAGGGAAGCACTGATTAGGCCCCAGGCCATTTCTCACAACGTCCAGGCAATCCGGCAGGCCACCTCCGCTCCTAAGACCCTCGTAGTGGTCAAGGCGGACGGTTATGGTCACGGCGCCGTGACCGCTGCCCGCGCAGCACTCGAGGGCGGAGCCGATTGGCTCGGCACGGCGGATGTTGATGAAGCTCTGGCACTGCGCAGTGCGGGAATCACGGCGCCTGTGCTGGCCTGGCTTTTTGGGCCCGACGATGATCTTTCGGGTGCCCTCGCGAATTCGATAGATGTGGGGGTCTCGTCCCAAGCCCAACTCGCCCAGGCGATCTCTCAGAGCGCCCCGGGAACAGCGGCGAGGGTTCACCTCAAGATCGACACTGGCCTTGGTCGAAGCGGCGCCACTGCGCAGCAGTGGGGAGAGCTCTGCGAACTGGCCTCCACCGCGGAGCGCGCCGGCAAAATCCGGGTAGTTGGTATTTATAGTCATCTCTCGGGCGCCAGCGCTGAGGCCGATGCTGCCCAGGGGGCAGCCTTTATCCTTGCCTGCGAACAGGCCAGAGCAGCGGGCTTAGACCCGGAGCTGTGTCACATTTCTGCCAGCAACGCCACCAGTAATTCACCAGAGCTTGCCTCCGACATGGTGCGCATTGGCGTTGCCGCCTACGGGGTTCCCGTGCCGGGGAGATTCACAGAGCTCGGGCTTCGCCCGGCCATGCGGCTGAGTGGGCAGGTGGTGTTGACGAAGAGAGTGCCGAGCGGCCAGGCGGTGGGCTATGGCCAGACCTACCGGACGACAACAGAGACGACACTGGCGCTGATTCCGCTGGGATATGCCGATGGCGTGCCCCGCCACGCGTCCTCTGCTGGGCCAGTGGTGATTGCTGGCGAGCGCTTTAGCGTCTCTGGCCGTATTTCCATGGACCAGTTCAGTGTTGATGTGGGAGACCACGTGGTGCGCGAGGGCGACTGGTGCGTGCTCTGGGGCGATCCGGCTGAGGGACACCCGAGCGTCGAGGAGTGGGCGGAGGCGGCTGGAACCATTGGCTACGAGATGATCACCCGCGTTGGCCCCAGGGTTCCTCGGGTGATTGAGCCATGAAGCTGGAGATTGCAACCAGCGAGGCCATGGAACGTTTCGGCGAATCATTCGCCCGCGTGGCCAAAGCCGGTGACGTGATTATTCTCACCGGCGAACTCGGCGCTGGAAAGACCACGTTCGCTCGGGGTTTTGGACGGGCTCTGGATCTATCAACGCCGATGTCGAGTCCGACCTTTGTGGTCGCACGAACACATCAACCGAGCAAGCCTGGTGAGCCCTCGGTCGTCCACATTGACGCCTACCGCATTGGTTCGCTTGCTGAGATGGCTGATCTTGATGTTGATGCTGACTCAAGCATTGTCTTGGCCGAATGGGCTGCCCCCTACGCGAGCGCTCTTGCTGATTCATGGCTCGAGATTGTGGTGGAGCGTCCGGTGGCGACCGAGCTTCTTGACATCGAATCGGACGAACCCCGGCAGGTGAGCATTGGTGCTCATGGCGCTCACCCGGAGAACTATGACCGCTTTCTCCAGGTTGCGGGAGAGTTTTCGTGATCCTTGCGATTGATTCGTCGATGGGCACCTCGGTGGCGGTGGTATCGCCCGCCGGGCAGGTTCGCTCCAGCCTCCAGAGTGATGATCCCCGGGCTCATGCTGAACTGATTGGCGTATTACTCACGAGTGCTCTTGAGAAGGCTGGTGTGAGCGCGGGCGACATTACCGGTGTTGCCATGGGAATCGGGCCTGGTGCCTTCACAGGCCTGCGGGTTGGGATGGCAGCTGCTCAGGCTTTCGCCCTGTCCAGGAATCTGCCGCTTTATCCCGTGGTGAGCCACGATGCCCTGGGGTGGGCAGTCGAGACCGACACGGTGGTCGTCACCGACGCGCGCCGCGGCGAGGTAGCTTTCTCTCTCTATTCACCCACTGCTCCACTGCGACGTGTCCGAGGCCCTGAACTCTCGAGCCCAGCCCTGGTTGATCAAGCTCTTGGCGATGCAGCGACCCTGCCCCGCATTGTGGGCGTGAGTATTGACGCTTCCGTGTTGGCTCTGGTCGCGCGCCACGCGCTCTCTGAGGGACTCGCCCTCCCGGATGCCACGCCCATGTATTTGAGGGCGCCCGATGTGACGGTGAAGCCATGACCTACGTGCTCTCCCGTGCAGTGCTGGAGGACCTCCCCGAGATGATTAAGTGGGAGGGCGCACTCTTTGGCACCGATGCATGGTCACCGGAAGTGATGGTGGCCGAGTTATCCCATCCATCCAGTTATTACCTGGTTGCAAGACCAGATGGCGATAGCGCGATTGTTGGCTATGCGGGTTTGCGCGCAGACAATCGAGGTGGGGATGGCGACATTCAGACTGTCGCGGTTGCGCCAGAGCATCGTGGAAAAGGCCTGGGACGGCTGCTTGTCGAAGCCCTTCTTGGTGAAGCGCGTCAGCGCTTAGTGAGCAGCGTCTTCCTGGAGGTGCGCGCCGATAATGACGCGGCCCGTGGTCTCTACCAAAGCTTGGGATTCCAGGAAATAGATCGTCGCGCCGGGTACTACCAACCAGACGGGGTCGATGCGATTGTGATGAGCCTTGCCCTTGGTTCTCCTGCCCCCGGATGGGCGGTGGGGAATGACTGAACCCCTGGTGCTGGGGATCGAAACCAGCTGTGACGAAACAGGCGTAGGAATTGTCCGTGGCAACACCCTCTTGGCCAAAATTGTCGCCTCCTCCATGGATGAGCACGCCA
>CAZQIH010000118.1:0-3670 GCA_964593715.1 uncultured Microbacteriaceae bacterium | reverse complement strand
GGTTATCGCCGAACTCACTGGAAACATTGCGACGGTCGGTTACGGTCTCGCTGCTATCGGCCCCGCAATTGGCGTGGGCATCGTGGTGGGCAAGACCATTGAATCGGTCGCTCGCCAACCTGAACTTCAGGGCCGCCTTACGGTTCTGATGTACATCGGTATCGCCTTTACTGAAGCACTGGCGTTCATCGGTATCGCGACCTACTTCATCTTCACCGGATAGGCACCTGATGCACACCAACGCAATCCTTCTCGCAGCGGAAGGGAGCACGACTAACCCTCTGCTCCCGGCGATCTATGACATTGTCTGGTCGATCATTCCGTTCGCTTTGGTCTTGTTCTTGTTCTGGCGCATTGTGTTGCCCAGACTGCAGAAGACTTTGGATGAGCGTTCCAGCGTGATTGAAGGCGGCATTGCTCAAGCCGAGTCCGCTCAGCTTGAGGCAAAGAAGGCCCTGGATAAGTACAACAAGCTCCTCGCTGATGCTCGTGCTGAAGCGGCTGAGATCCGGGACACCGCCCGCCAGGAAGGCGCTGCGATCCTTCAAGAAATGAAGGACAGCGCACAGGCCGAAGCGAATCGCATCGCCCAGACTGCGAGTGCCCAAATCGAAGCCGAACGCCACCAGGCAGTGCTCTCACTGCGCAAAGAGGTTGGAGCGCTTGCTCTCGACCTCGCTGCCGCTGTGGTCCAAGAGCGCTTGAGCGAAGACGCAAAAGCAGCCTCGGTTGTTGACCGCCTCCTTGCCGATCTGGACAAGGAGCAGGCTGCTCCCAAGAAGGCCGCTGCCAAAGCTCCCGCAAAGAAAAAGGCCACACGCTAACCATGGGTGCTCAAACTAGACAATCCCTCGAGCAGGCCAGGACTCTCCTGGCCGGTCGCAGCGCGCTGGGTCTTCCGCTTGCGGAAAACCTGTTCGCTGCTGCAATCGGGCTGTCTGGTTCGCCTGCCCTGCGTAACGCCCTGAGCGATTCCGCATCTGAGGCTTCGGCGAGGAAGCAACTCGCTGCCCAGGCATTCGCATCGCTGTCCACCGATGCGAAGAAAGTCGTCGACGAGCTCGTGTCTATGAGGTGGTCCAGCGCTGAGGATCTCCAGGGCGCTCTGGAAGACCTCGGGATTAGGGTCTGTGCAGGCAGCGCGGATGCCAAGACCGATCTCGTGGGTGAACTCTTGGCGATCTCCTCCCTCGTGCACTCCAATGCGGAACTCGAGTTGGGGCTTGGATCAAAGCGTGCTCACCCCAGCGCTCGTGCCAACCTCATGGGTTCGCTGCTCGGGAAAAAGGTCTCTGGCGAAGCGCTCGCGATCGCCCGGCACCTGGTCTCAGATCCTCGCGGTCGCCGAATTGGCGCCATGCTCCAGTCGGCCGCGGTGACCGTTGCAGACCACCATGGCAAGGGACTTGCCGTGGTGAGTGTGGCCAAGTCGTTGAATCAAGCCCAGCGCGCAAACGTTGAGAAGCTGCTGCGTAAGAACTATGGCCGCGACCACTATGTGGCCGAGGTAATCAACCCCGACGTTGTCGGTGGCATGAAGATTCGCGTCGGCGACGACGTGATTGATGGCAGTATCCAAGCCCGTTTGGCGGAGCTCAGAACACAACTTGCTGGCTAAGGCCAGCGCCTCGTACGTGAGAGACGAATCACAACAAAAGGAAGAACCATGGCAGAACTAACAATCAACCCGGACGACATCCGCGATGCTCTGAAGAAGTTCGCGAAGTCTTACGACCCGGGAACGGCAGCCACCTCTGAGGTTGGCCACGTCATCGATGCCGCCGACGGTATCTGCCACGTCGAAGGATTGCCCGGCGTTATGGCCAACGAATTGGTCAAGTTCGCCGATGGAACCCTGGGCCTCGCACAGAACCTCGACGAGAACGAGATTGGTGTCGTTATCCTCGGCCAGTTCGCCGGCGTTGAAGCCGGTATGGAGGTCACCCGGACTGGTGAGGTTCTCTCCGTCCCCGTTGGTGATGGCTACCTTGGTCGCGTGGTTGACCCTCTGGGTAACCCCATCGATGGCCTTGGTGCGATCAAGTCCGAGGGCCGCCGTGCCCTTGAGCTTCAGGCCCCTGGCGTTATGGCCCGGCGCAGCGTTCACGAGCCCCTGCAGACCGGAATCAAGGCAATCGACGCCATGATTCCTGTGGGCCGCGGACAGCGTCAGCTGATCATTGGTGACCGCCAGACGGGTAAGACGGCGATTGCTGTTGACACCATCATCAACCAGAAGGCGAACTGGGCAACCGGTGACCCCACCAAGCAGGTTCGCTGCATCTACGTGGCAATCGGCCAGAAGGGTTCCACCATTGCTGGTGTGAAGGGCGCTCTCGAAGAAGCTGGCGCCATGGAATACACCACGATTGTGGCCGCCCCCGCGTCTGACCCCGCAGGTTTCAAGTACTTGGCTCCCTACACCGGGTCCGCCATTGGCCAGCACTGGATGTACAACTCCAAGCACGTGCTGATCATCTTCGATGACCTCTCCAAGCAGGCCGAGGCTTACCGCGCTGTGTCGCTGTTGCTGCGTCGTCCGCCAGGTCGTGAGGCCTACCCCGGTGACGTGTTCTACTTACACTCCCGCCTGCTCGAGCGTTGTGCCAAGCTCTCGGACGAAATGGGTGGCGGTTCGATGACCGGTCTTCCGATCATCGAGACCAAGGCAAATGACGTGTCTGCGTTCATCCCCACCAATGTGATCTCGATTACGGATGGACAGATCTTCCTGCAGTCCGACTTGTTCCTCGCCAACCAGCGTCCTGCTGTTGACGTGGGTATCTCGGTCTCCCGTGTTGGTGGCGATGCTCAGGTCAAGTCCATCAAGTCGGTCTCTGGAACGCTGAAGCTTGAGCTTGCCCAGTACCGCTCTTTGGAGGCCTTCGCCATGTTCGCCTCTGACCTTGACGCGGCCAGCCGTCGTCAGCTCGAGCGCGGTGCCAGGCTGACCGAGCTTCTGAAGCAGCCACAGTATTCGCCATACCCCGTCGAAGAGCAGGTTGTGTCGATCTGGGCTGGCACCAACGGCAAGCTCGACACCATTGCGGTTGCAGATGTCCTCAAGTTTGAGGCTGAACTACTCGACCACCTTCGTCGCAACACGAAGATCCTCGACACTCTGCGCAAGACCAACGTCCTCGATGATGACACCAAGGCAGAGCTGGAGAAGGAGGTCGACAAGTTTGTTGTCGCCTTCCAGGCCAGTGGAGCCGAAGGACTCGGCCACCCCGGTAGCGAAGAGTTCGACGCGATCGAGGCTGAAGACATCAACCAGGAAAAGATCGTCAAGCGCAAGCGCTAGACGACACTGAGCTAAAGGACTAGGCAACTATGGGCGCGCAACTTCGGGTGTACCGGCAGAAGATTCGTTCTGCCAGTACGACCAAGAAGATTACGCGGGCAATGGAGCTCATCTCCGCCTCGCGTATTCAGAAGGCGCAAAGCCGCATGAAAGCGGCTGCGCCGTATTCACGTGCGGTGACGCGCGCTGTGTCAGCAGTGGCGACCTATTCCAACATCGATCACCCGTTGTTGACCGAGGCCACTAACCCCAAGCGCGCTGCCATGGTCATTTTCACCTCCGACCGTGGCCTTGCCGGTGCTTTTAGTGCCCAGGTGCTTCGTGAGGCGGGCGAGCTTCGTACTCGCCTTGAAGACGAAGGCAAAG
>CAZQIH010000117.1:0-3745 GCA_964593715.1 uncultured Microbacteriaceae bacterium | reverse complement strand
GAAGCCCGGACACCCCGCCACAGGGCTGTAGCCGACCAGCGCGTTATCTTTGAGGTGAAGACCCGTGTGCCCACCGAGCACGGCATTTTTGACCTCCACGCCTATCGTGACCGAGCCACAGGCGCTGATCACATCGCGATTGTCTCTGGGGAACCCCGCGATGGAATGCTGGTGCGCCTGCACTCAGAGTGCCTTACCGGTGAAGCCATGGGCTCCCTTAAGTGCGAGTGTGGCCCGCAATTGGACGCCGCAATGGAACAAATCAACGCTGATGGCGGCGTCGTGATTTACCTGCGAGGTCATGAAGGCCGTGGCATTGGCCTGGTCAACAAATTGCGCGCTTACCGACTTCAAGAGGCTGGTCTCGACACGTTGGATGCCAACCTGGCACTGGGACTGCCCGCGGACGCTAGAGACTACGGGGCAGCCGCAGCGATCCTGGCTGACATGGGTGTGTCCTCGGTTCGACTGCTCAGCAACAACCCGGAAAAACGACGCCAACTCGAACAACACGGCATCGCTGTGACCGAGTTGGTTCCACTTGTCGTCGGAGTTGGCGCCGTCAACACTGCGTACCTGGAGGCCAAGCGTGACCGCATGGGCCACCACCTTCCTGGAGAACTTGCCACGGGAGCAATCACGCTCCCCGAGAACGGAGAAGAACGATGAGCGGCCACGGAGCACCACAGATTGAATTGAGTGGCGCCAGCGCGCTGCGCGTTGTCATTGTTGCTGGCATGTGGCACGAGACAATCGCCGAGGGCCTCATCGCCGGCGCTACCCGCGTTCTCGAAGCAGCAGGCTGCTCGTATTCTTTGGTGCGCGTGCCGGGTTCCTTCGAACTCCCGGTAGTGGCTCAGGCAGCACTGCAGAGGGGTGCCGACGCAGTCGTCGCACTCGGTGTGATCATCCGAGGCGGAACACCGCACTTTGACTACGTCTCCTCCGCTGCAACAACGGGCCTGACCGATGTCGCGCTTTCCACTGGCAAGCCGGTGGGCTTTGGGGTGCTCACCCTGGATGACGAAGCACAGGGCATCGACCGAGCTGGTTTTGAAGGCTCCAGCGAGGATAAGGGCGCCGAAGCAGCCGAAGCGGCCCTTCACACCGCCCTGGTGTTGCGGGGACTTTAGAGCTTCACAAACTCTCGGACAAAGAAAGTCATGCCGCTTCGGGCAATGTCCTGTCGGAGCCGGAAGTCACTCGGTAGGTCCGAGCCGACGATGCAGACAAACTTGTCGGCTGGGACTCCCAGTTGCCGGAGTTGTGCGACAAGCCCGCGGTTAGCGTCATAGTTGCCAATCACGATCGCATCGAACGATGCACTCAGTTCAGCAAGCTGGGACGGAGAACTGCCAGCGGCGGTGAGGGAACCCCGCAGCGCTGCTGGAATGCTTCGTGAATAGCCAAACCCCCGGCCATAGAGCGTGCGGGTGTCCCCGGCGAAATCGTCGAAAAGATAGGGCGGCTCGAAGGCTGCCTGGGTGCGGTGCCCGGTCGCCTGCTTGAGACCGATATAGGTGAAGGCGCTCAGGTAATCCGTGCGAGCGGGAAGAGATTCGTCGACAAAGAGAATCGATGATGATTCGAGCCCGGTGAGCTGAAGCACATACTGGGCCATCGCCTCTGAGCTCAGGTGCTCTCTTGAGAAATCCCGGAAGAACTGCTGCGTGAGCGGACCCGGCAAAGCCGGGCCATCCTGCACCAAACTCTCATACACGCCAATCAAAGCGCTCTTGGGAAAGTGCGCGAGTGAGTAGGCGTGGGCTTTGCCAAGGCCTGGCATCAACGGAATGCCACCGGAGAACAGAATCTCTAAGTGGCGAAAGGTGTCCCATCCCCCTTTCTTCGTGGAGAGGGCGAAGTATGCGCTGCGGTATTCGGCCAGGTACTCATCCCACGAATCAAACGAGAATGGCTCCCCAGGAATCGTGCTGGAGAGGAAGTGCGGTCGATCACTAACTTTCGCAGGCATCAGCTCAGGCAGAGGAAAAGAGAAGTTCAGCGGATAGACGCCCTCGCGTCTGTGACACTCGTTGGCAATATCGAGCACGTTTCGTTCCTGGTGACCGGGTGTAATGAACTCCCTGACCGGGAGTGAACCCGCGAAGCGGACCAACAACGACGGATGAAGTTCGCGCTTGTAGTAATCGGGACGCCCGACCGGCGCTGGCTCAGGGCTTCCCCGCAGTAACTGTCCAAGGCGCATACGCAGGTAGCGGCCAGCGCCGATGAGCCGGGAGCGCCGGGGAACAACGACGCGTCCGGGGGAGGGCATGGAGCGAGTTTATCTGCAGGGTGAGTTATCCGGGGAGCGAACATCGCTGCAGCCAACAGCTTTCTAGGGCACACTAAACGAGTCACGCTGGTGGAAGGATCAACGTCATGAGCATGGGTTTTGGCCACCGGCGCCGTGGTTCCTCAACGAACTATCGGCATGATGATGACGGTGCCCCCAGGGCCACGTTCCGCCAGCTGCTTCCCTTCCTGATGGAGCACAAGCGGGTGCTCTCGGTCGTTATCGCACTGAGCATGGCCGGTGCTCTCACCACACTTGCACAGCCACTGGTCGTCAGCCAGGTCATTACTGTCGTCGAAGCAGCAGAGCCTCTGGGCAACCTGGTGTGGATTTTGGTCGGCCTGGTCGTTGTATCAGCAACCCTGTCTGGATTCCGCCACTACCTGCTTCAACGAACCGGTGAAGGTGTGGTCCTCTCCAGTCGGAAACTATTGGTTCGCCGGATGCTGAACCTGCCCATCTCTGAGTTCGACCAACGCAGGACAGGCGACCTGGTCTCTCGGGTAGGAAGCGACACCACGCTGCTGCGTGCCGTCCTCACCCAGGGTTTGGTGGAAGCCGTTGGTGGCACACTGACATTCCTTGGCGCTGTTATCGCCATGGTCTACCTCGATCCGATTCTCTTCTCGCTGACAGCCATCGTTGTTGCAGTGGCCGTCACCACCGTGGTGACGTTGTCCCGGCGTATTCGTGTAGCGAGCCGCAAAGCTCAAGACAAGGTGGGTGACCTAACCGCGAGCGTTGAGCGCGCAATCAGCGCAGTGCGGACGGTTCGCGCAGCGAACGCCACCGAGCGCGAGATTGTCGGCGTTGAAAAGGATGCCGAGGGCGCATGGCGCCTCGGTTTGGACGTGGCGAAAGTGTCAGCTTTGGTTGTCCCGATTTCTGGCATCGCCCTGCAAGTTGCTTTCCTGGTCGTCCTTGGCGTTGGTGGATTCCGGGTTGCTAGTGGAGCACTTCCCATTGCTGACCTAGTCGCGTTCATCCTGTTCCTATTCATGATGATCATGCCCTTGGGCCAAGCATTTGGAGCGATTAGCTCGGTCAACCAAGCCCTCGGCGCCCTCGGTCGTATTCAAGAAATCATTTCCCTCCCCAGCGAGACCGACGCCGACCGAGTTCAGGTCAGCGAGGCCAACGCGCCTGCGCCCCGGGGCAAAACCGCGGTCGAGTTCTCCAAGGTGGGCTTTAGCTATCCACAGTCAGCCCACAAGACCGAGGCAGAAAAGCTCGTCGCCGAGACACTCGGCGAACACGAGGTCGAAGCGCTGACAACGGGAGAGATTGCTGCACTGCGTTCGGCCCGCGACCGAGTACTCGACAACGTGTCGTTCAAGGTTCCACTCGGCAGCAAGACCGCCATCGTTGGTCCGAGCGGTGCTGGTAAGAGTAGCGTCCTATCGCTCATGGAGCGCTTCTATGACCCGCAATCCGGTTCTATCTCTG
>CAZQIH010000116.1:0-3804 GCA_964593715.1 uncultured Microbacteriaceae bacterium | reverse complement strand
CGGGGCATTCCCCTCCCGCTCCGAGTTCGAATCAACGAGGAACGCCCTCATTGAGCGCCAATCACGACTTGAATCGATGCGTATCAGTCTGCAAACCAAGATTGACGAATACAACGAGCGTCTCGACGAGCTCAATCGCCTGAACTCCGAGGTCTCCGAGCTGAACCAAGGCATCAACGTCCGGCTTCGCGAGGAGGAGGAACTTTCTCCACAGGACACCGACCTCGAGCAGTCTTCCTTTGGTTTCCGGGGCGCCGGAGGGTGCTGTGGAATGGAGGTACCCTCAACACATGAACTCCTCGTTGACCATGGACTCACCGCTCGGCCCGTTGACTATTACCGCCAGCAACCAGACCATCACCGCTGTAACTATTGGGCCAAACCCCTCATCTAAGCCCAGCGTCAGCCCCGCCGATGCCGATGTCCTCCGCCGGGCTGCTACGCAACTCGGGGAATACTTCGAGGGTGCACGCACAACGTTTGATCTGCCGCTGCACTGGTCGGGAACACGATTCCAAGAGGCAATCTGGAGCGAGCTCACCAAGATTCCTTTTGGCCACAAGCTCACCTACGACCAGCTAGGCCAGAGGGCTGGGCTCGGTCGCGCACCGCGGGCCGTGGGCGGAGCGGTGGGCCGAAACCCCATCCCCATCATCGTCCCCTGCCACCGAATCCTTGGGGCAAGTGGCACCATCACCGGCTACAGCGCCGGTGATGGTATTCCCACTAAAGAGAAGCTCCTGCGCCATGAAGGCATCGATTTTCACTAAAGCGCAACGACCAACTCAACAGATCCAGACTGAGCGCTCGCCTCGTCAAAATTGTGGCCGTGAGCTTTGCCCCACGCGCAGAGTTCCTGCACCGAGTTGATGTCTGCGCCCGACTGGACAAGGTCACGCACGAGGCGTCCTTTCGTTCCCTTGTTGTGGTGCCCAATCGCTCCCCTGGCCCCCACAGGACCAGGTTTCACGAGCGAGACAAACACGCCCGCGTCTTCTGGCAACGGAGAAAGGCTTCGATACCCCTCACTGCGAAGATCCAGAACAAAGTCATCGACCGTCGCCCACAGCTCGGAGGCCAGAGGCCCCCACAATGCCCCGGGTTTTCCCCCGGGCAAGGCGGAGTCGTAGGACAAGCGATACGCAGGAATCTTGTCGCTGGCTCGAATGAGCCCAAAAAGTGCCGAAAAAATAGCCACACTCGAGAGTGCGCGCTTCTGCGCTGCACTATCGAGGGTGTCAAAGCCGAGCGCGTCGTAGAGCACACCGGTGTATCGAGAGATCGCTCGCATCACAGGAGCGCTTCGCAGCTCACGGTTGCGCTCAACCTCGCCAACACCCTTGGGCCCTAACTTCAATGCCCGCAGCGACGCTGGTGGGTCGCTCGAGAGAGCTACCACAGTATCAATCAACCGCTCGCGAACCACCGTCTGAACGGGGAAACTCAGAGACCCCAGATCCAAGCTGGACCCCTCGTCCCCTCCGGAAACCTTGGTCTCTGAGGGAGGCAGAAGGATCAGCATCAACTAAATAATCTCTGCCAGCCCGGCGACAATGGTCACCTGATTGTTGTCAACCGAGAGGAACCCATCCTCCGCCTTGGCAGTGATCTTCTCTCCGCCAGCAGTCGTAATGCGAACTTCACCGGCGGCGAGAACACCCAAGGTTGGCTCGTGCCCTGCAAGAATTCCAATTTCACCCTCGGTGGTGCGGGCGACAACCATGGTGGCTTCGCCCGACCACACCTCAGCGGTGGCAGAGACCACCGTGACCTGCAGGATGCCAGCCACTATTAGCCGTTCTCCTTCTGAATCTTCGCCCACTTCTCTTCCACATCCGAGATGGGGCCAACGTTGAAGAAGGCCTGCTCGGCAACGTGGTCGAAGTCACCACGGGCGATGGCATCGAAGGATTCGATGGTCTCCTTGAGGGGCACCGTGGAGCCCTCAACGCCGGTGAACTTCTTCGCCATGTAGGTGTTCTGAGAGAGGAACTGCTGGATACGGCGTGCTCTCGAGACGGTGATCTTGTCTTCTTCGCTGAGCTCGTCAACACCCAAGATCGCGATGATCTCCTGGAGTTCCTTGTTCTTCTGGAGGATCTGCTTCACGGTAGTGGCCACACGGTAGTGGTCGTTTCCGATGTAGAGCGGGTCAAGGATACGGCTGGTGGAGGTCAGTGGGTCCACAGCCGGGTAGAGGCCCTTAGCCGCGATGTCGCGGCTAAGCTCCGTGGTTGCATCCAAGTGAGCGAAGGTTGTCGCAGGCGCTGGGTCGGTGTAGTCATCAGCTGGCACATAAATGGCCTGCAACGACGTGATCGAGTGACCTCTGGTGGAGGTGATGCGCTCCTGGAGCACGCCCATCTCATCCGCGAGGTTTGGCTGGTAACCCACGGCGGAGGGCATACGACCAAGAAGCGTCGACACCTCGGAACCGGCCTGGGTGAAGCGGAAGATGTTGTCGATGAAGAGCAACACGTCCTGGTTCTGAACATCACGGAAGTACTCAGCCATGGTCAAGGCGGACAGAGCCACGCGCAGACGAGTTCCGGGGGGCTCATCCATTTGTCCGAAGACAAGTGCGGTCTTGTCGAAGACGCCCGCTTCTTCCATTTCGTGAATGAGGTCGTTACCTTCACGGGTACGCTCACCCACACCAGCGAACACCGACACACCACCGTGGTCTTGGGCAACGCGCTGAATCATCTCCTGGATCAGAACGGTCTTACCCACACCGGCACCACCGAAGAGACCAATCTTTCCACCCAACACGTAGGGGGTGAGCAAGTCGATGACCTTGATACCGGTTTCAAACAGCTGAGTCTTGGACTCGAGCTGGTCGAAGGGTGGGGGCTCGCGGTGGATGCTCCAACGTTCGACGCCCTCGAGCTTGTCGTCAGAGTTCAAGACCTCGCCGAGGACGTTGAACACCTTGCCCTTGGTGGCATCGCCGACGGGAACCGTGATGGGGCCACCGGTGTCGCGCACTTCCTGGCCGCGGACCAAGCCGTCAGTGGGCTTCAAGGCGATAGCGCGAACGAGGTCATCGCCGAGGTGCTGGGCGACCTCGAGAGTCAACACGCTTGACTCGCCACCCATGGTGATGGTGGTCTGCAGCGCGTTATAGATCTCGGGGATTGAGTCGTGAGGAAACTCGACGTCAACAACCGGACCGGTAACGCGGGCAACACGACCCGTGGCAGTCGCTTTCTTGGTGGCAGTCTTGCTCATATCGTCTTCTCTTTCTTTACTTCGCCGAAGCGAGGGCGTCGGCGCCGCCCACGATTTCGGAAATCTGTTGGGTGATTTCGGCCTGGCGAGCGTTGTTCGCCAAGCTGGTATACGTGCGGATGAGCTTGTCGGCGTTGTCGCTTGCCGACTTCATAGCCTTCTGACGAGCAGCGTGCTCGGCAGCAGCAGATTGGAGCATCGCCGAGAAGATTCTGTTCTCGATGTACACCGGCAAGAGTGCATCGAGGACATCGTCGGGCTCTGGCTCAAACTCATAGAGCGGGAACACCTCGGTGCTACCAGGCTCTTCAACACCCTCGACGACCTCGAGAGGCAGAACACGCACAACCTCAGGAGTCTGTGTGACCAAAGAAACGAAGCGGTTGTAGACGATGTGGATTTCATCCACGCCACCCTCGTCGGTGTCTTGAATAAAGCGCTCAATCACAGTGTCCGCGATGTCTTTGGCCGTTTCGAACTGAGGCTGGTCAGTGTTGCCCATCCACGACTTCTCTACCGGACGCTGGCGGAAGGCAAAGTTCTGAACAGCCTTGCGCCCAATGACGTAGTGCA
>CAZQIH010000115.1:0-3841 GCA_964593715.1 uncultured Microbacteriaceae bacterium | reverse complement strand
TACGACGTTGTCCTAGAACACTTTTCCAAGCCTGGAGCTCCCGTCATCCTCCCAACACCCGCCTATATGCCGTTCCTTACGTTGACCCGCCTGCGGGGCCGCGAGGTCATCCAGGTGCCGATGATTGAGGGCGAGGGTGGTCGCCCCGAAATGGACCTGAAAGGCATCGCCGATGCCTTTGCCGCAGGCGCCAATCTCTTGATTCTTTGCAACCCCCACAACCCACTCGGACGCGTCTACACACGGGCAGAACTGAGCGCACTCGCCGAGGTCGTCGACGCTCATGGTGGTCGGGTCTTTTCAGACGACATCCACGCTCCTCTGACTTTTGGTGATCACCACCACCTGCCCTACGCCTCCATTTCCGAGGTAACCGCCGGTCACACGGTGACCGCGGTCTCAGCATCAAAGGCGTGGAATATTCCTGGCCTCAAGTGCGCTCAGTTGATCGTGTCTAACGAAGCCGACTACGAGGCAATGAAAGACATCGCATTCATCGTCAACCACGGGGCAGGCACTTCCGGTGTGTTGGCTAATGCGGCTGCCTACAGCGAGGGCGTGCCCTGGCTGGAGGATGTCCTCTCGTATATCGACCGCAACCGCTCGTTGCTCACCAAATTGCTAGCCAAGCATTTGCCCGAGGTTCGCTACCGCGAACCTGAGGGCACCTATATCGCCTGGCTTGACTGCAGGGGATTGCCCGATGTGACGGAGGGCAAATCTTGGGCCGAGTTTTTTGCCACCAAAGCCAACGTGGGTGTCACCGACGGTGCGTTATGCGGAGAAGCGGGCATTGGCCACGTTCGCTTGATGCTTGCAACACCCAGCCACATCCTGGAAACCATCATCATCGCGATGGCGACTGCCATCCGCGAAGCCCAGTAAACGCGGTTCTAGACTGATGTCTATGAGGATTGATCACCAGCCAGAATCGCGCCGCTATGTGCTGATGGATGGCGAGGCCGTCGTCGGCGAGGTCGACTACGTCAGAGACGGCAATACCCTCTCGCTCGTCAGGGCAGAAGTCCCCGTCGAACTGCGTGGTCAGGGCCTAGGAGTTCCCCTGGTCAGAGGAACACGGGAGGCTATCCGCGATGAAGGCGGAATCACGGTCGTTCCTGTGTGCCCTTACATCGCCAAGTTCATGATGAAGAACACAGAGTTTGATGGCCTGCGCGCTTAGCGCCTGGGAACAATAATGGGCCTCGGTGGCCGTCCCACCTGCTCGATATCGACCTGAAGCCCGTAGATTCGGCTGACACGGTCGGCTCTAATCACTTCGGTCGCCGTTCCAACCGCCTCCAGTTCGCCGTGGACCATCATGGCGACCCGATCGGCATAGCCGGCAGCGACCGACAGATCGTGCACGACCACCACTACTCCTCTACCCTCGTGCGCGAGTGCCTTGACCGTGTGCATGACGTCCTCTTGGTGTTTGAGGTCTAGGGCGGCAGTCGGCTCATCCAACAAGACCAGCGGTGTCCGCTGGGCCAGGACTCTGGACAGCGACACCCTCGCTTTTTCACCCCCGGAGAGTTGCGTAAAGCGGCGTCGTGCCAGGTGCGAGACATCAGCAACATCAAGGGCATCGGCAATGGCCGCCGCATCCTCTGCGTAGTGCGGCGTTCGTGCCCAGGGGGCCCTGCCCATTTCCACAATTTCCCAGACAGTGAAAGGGAAAGACACAGTGTTGGATTGCATCAACATGGAACGCAGCCGCGCCGCATCCTCCGGACGGTAGCGCGAAGCTTCCTTATCGCCGAGAACCACACTGCCCCTCGACGGTGCTAAATCGCCGGCCATCAGTGAAAGAACAGTTGATTTTCCGGCACCGTTCGGGCCAACGAGCGCAAGAACTTCACCGGGGGCAACCTCAAGGCTTACGTCCCGAACGATGTTTCTTCCCTCAAGTTCAACGCTCACGCCTCGTAGCGCGACCAACGGTGTCGTCATGCCCACCCTCCGCTGCGTCGTCGCTGCTGATAGAGCAGCGCAAAGAAGAACGGGCCGCCAACGAGTGCTGTCAGCATGCCAATGGGCAGGTCAGCCCCAGCCACCAAAGTCCTGGTCAAAAGATCAGCAATGGCCAACAGGGCTCCACCCCCCACGGCACTGGCCACGAGGAGCCCTCGGTGCGCAGGACCCAAAGCCATCCGAATAATGTGGGGCACCACCAAGCCGACAAACGCAATAATCCCCGCGAACGCCACCGCCACACCAGTCAGTAGCGCTACCAAGACAATGGCAATAATCCGTAACTGCTCAACATCAACACCCAGGTGGCGAGCGTTTCGCTCACCAAGGGCAAGAAGGTCAAGACGGTGAGCCAACATCACCGCAACGATGGTGCCGAGCACCAAGACGGGCAGAACGATCACGACTTCTGACCAGACAGACCCGGCGAGTGACCCCAACTGCCAGAACACAATCTGTTCCCGGCTGGCCGTGTCCGCAAGGAAGAGGACGAACGCCAGTCCGGCCTGAGCAAAAGCGTTAATCGCTATACCGGTGAGCAACAAGGTGACAACCTCAGTGCGCCCACCTGCGCGTGCAACCGCATAGACCAACAAGGTCGCCAGTAGTCCCCCGACGAACGCCAACAGCGCCACGCCACTGCCGCCGGCAGAAATTCCAAACACGATCGCGGTGGAAGCGCCCAATGCCGCCCCAGCAGAAACGCCAACGACGCCTGGCTCCGCCAAAGGGTTTCCAAAGACCGCTTGCATGAGAGCTCCGGCAACAGCCAAGGCGGCACCAACGGCAAGCGCCATCACAATTCTCGGAAAGCGCACCACCTGGAGTGTTGCCTCAACGACGGGGTCCTCGGGCGCCAGTGCAGTGTTAATACCGAGCCATCCGAGGATTGTGCCGACCACATCTGAGGCCGTCACTGCCAACTGCCCGGTGATGGCGGACACCACGACCGCGCCCACCAGCACACCGGTGAGCGCCAACGACAAGATGAGCCCTCGCAGGCTGAGTCGGCGGCGAATCGGTTCGGGAGGACTCACGGCACCCGATACAACCACTCGGGGGTCGCGAACTTGCTCACGGCTAGAGCCTTGGCCCTCGCCATTTCGTGCTCGGTGACGCCTCCAGTGCGCAGGCCGTAGAGCGCCTTGAACGTGCCGACAAGATGGTCTTGGATTGCTTCTTTGCTAAGCCCCGTGTGAGCTTTCAGCGGGTCGACACGCTTGTTCGCACTGGCCACACCCTTGTCGCTGATTTTCTCTCGCCCAATGCGCAAGACCTCGACCATGCGGTCCCCGTCCATGTCATAGGCCATGGTCACGTGGTGCAGCACTGCACCACTTCCGAGGCGCTTTTGGGCGGCGCCACCGATCTTCCCCGTGGGGCTCGTGATGTCGTTCAGTGGCTTGTAGCTGGCATCAATGTCGAGGCCTCGCAATGACTGAATCACCCAGTCATCGAGGAACGCATAGGAATCTTGAAAGCTCATCCCAGAGACTAAGTCGGTTGGGGCATAGAGCGAGTAGGTGATTGCGGTGCCAAGCTCCATGAACATGGCGCCACCGCCACTGACCCGGCGGACGACCTCCATGTTGTATTTGGCAGCATTGTCCAGGTCAACCTCGTTCTTCAGTGACTGGAACGACCCGATAACGACGGCAGGCTTAGCCCACTCCCAGATTCGAAGGGTGGGACCACGATTGCCGGCGCCCACTTCTTCGGCAAGAACCTGATCGAGAGCCATCTGCTCAAGCGGCTCAAGAGGAGTGGGCGGGATGTATTCCCAGTCGTAGTCAAGAAAGCTTCTGGCGCCAGTTATTGCCCGGCGAACAACGGTTCCAATAGCCTCTGGGCTAAAGCCCATCATCAC
>CAZQIH010000114.1:0-3853 GCA_964593715.1 uncultured Microbacteriaceae bacterium | reverse complement strand
ATTGCCACTGCCCCCAGCGTTATTTACCGGGTGGAGCTAGACGATGGTGGCTCGAGCGAGGTCACGAACCCCAGTGAGTTCCCTACCGGCAAAATCGCCAAGGTAATGGAGCCCGTGGTGAATGCCGCGGTGCTGGCGCCGAAGGATTATGTCGGCGTGATCATGGAACTCTGCCAATCCAAGCGCGGCATTCTTCAGGGCATGGAATACCTCGGTGAGAACCGCGTCGAAATCCGCTACACGATGCCACTTGGTGAAATCGTGTTCGATTTCTTTGATCAGCTCAAGTCAAAGACTGCTGGCTACGCATCCTTTGATTACGAGCCAGCGGGTGAGCTCGAGGGTGACCTGGTCAAGGTGGACATTTTGTTGCAGGGCGACCGGGTAGATGCGTTCAGTGCGATTGTGCACAAAGACAAGGCTTACGCCTATGGCGTCCTGATGACCAAGCGCCTGCGCGAACTAATCCCGCGCCAGCAGTTTGAGGTGCCAATCCAGGCGGCTATTGGGGCCAGGGTGATTGCCCGCGAAAACATTCGCGCCATGCGCAAGGACGTGTTGGCCAAGTGTTACGGCGGTGACATCACTCGTAAGCGGAAGCTTCTGGAGAAGCAAAAAGAGGGAAAGAAGCGCATGAAGATGGTGGGCCGTGTTGAGGTTCCCCAAGAAGCATTTATTGCTGCGCTCTCCGGTGACGTGGAGAAGAAAAAGGACTGATGTGGTGGAAGCCGACTACGCTAAAAACGTGGCGAGCCAGGGCATGAAGCGACCAGGAGTTCACCGCACCGTCGTTGCCCTCTACGCCGTTTTGAGCCTTGCGGCACTTGGTCGCTCGAGTTACCAAATTCTCACCAAGTTTGATGAGGCTCCACTGGCATACGCGCTCTCCGGTGTTGCCGCTGGTGTCTATGTGCTGGCGACTGTTGCCGTGGCGCTGAGCGCGAGGCCGCGCTCGAGAGCCATTGCCCTGGGAGCGATTGGCTTTGAGCTCTTCGGCGTTCTCGGGATTGGTACGTTGAGCCTGATTCGCCCTGAGCTTTTCCCTGATGCCACAGTGTGGTCACAGTTTGGGGCGGGTTACGTCTTTATTCCTCTTGTCTTGCCGATTGTTGGCCTGTGGTGGTTGCTTCGTGGGAGCCGCTCATGAGTGCACCGGAGTTGAACTATGGCCTTGACGCTCTCCCCCATGACGGGGTTCCTCGCGCTGTCACGATTGGAAAGTTTGATGGGGTGCACCGCGGTCACCGACAGGTGATCAAGCAACTGTGTTCCTATGAGGCTTCCTTGGAGCCCACCGTGATCACTTTTGATCGCCACCCTCACACGATTGTGCGACCCGACGATGTGCCTACCCCTCTGGTGAGTGAGTTTCAAAAGGTTGAGCTCCTCGGTGAAGCGGGCGCGCGCAGGGTCGTGGTGTTGCCCTTTGATAGTCGATTGTCGTCACTCACTCATGAGGCTTTCAGCGCCGAGGTTCTCGCCGCTGGCCTGTCAGCCTCTGTCGTTTTGGTGGGAAGGGACTTCCGCTACGGCAACGGGGGAGTGGGAGACGTTTCCACCCTGCGCAGCGAGGGCGAAACCCACGGCTTCGCCGTGGAGGTGGTCGCTGATTATTGCGAGTCGGGTGGGACAAGGGTGTCGTCCACCATGATTCGAGAAGCGCTGACCAGTGGCGATGTGACCGAGGCCGCCGATCTTTTGGGTCGGTACCACCGGGTTCGGGGTGTAGTGGGGGCTGGGTTCCAACGCGGTCGAGTCTTGGGCTATCCCACGGCAAACCTGTCTGGTGACCTCGAAGGTGTGATGCCAGCGGATGGCGTCTACGCGACCTTTGTCTCGCACCGGGGAACCCGGTATCCGGCTGCAACCTCCATTGGGGTCAACCCCACGTTTGGTGACGTGTCTGAGCGGACGATCGAATCTCATCTCTTGGACACCACCATTGACCTCTACGGCGAAGTCATCACGGTGGAATTTGTCCAATTCATTAGGGGCATGCAGAAGTTCCCCGATTCAGATGCGCTTGCTCACCAGATGGGCTTGGACGAACAGGTGATTCGCACCGTCCTGGAGGCTTCTGCCTCGGCGTAGGATTGGGCAGTGCCCATGACACCACGCTCCGTCGTAGTGTTCGCCCTGACTGGCATAATCTTGACCGCCCTTGGCATCAGAACGGGTGTCGCTGCTTTGTCGCCGTTAGCGACAACCATCGAGCTCGATGTTCCATTGGTGGGTCTGCCACTCGGTGCGCTGGGGATGATTCCGCCGCTGGCTTTTTCCCTTGCCGCTGCGTTCTCACCGTGGCTTGCTCGCAAAGTAAGCATCGAAGGCGCTGCGGTGGTGGTTGCGGGGCTTGCCATCATTGCCCACCTCTGGCGAGGCTTTTCCCCGAACTACGCGTCCCTTTTTGTCGCCACGATCGTCTTGATGCTGTCTTCTGGCATCGGAAATGTGATCCTCCCCGCACTCGTGAAGCTCTATGCCCCGCGGGCCGTTGGAGCAATGACCGCGGCGTATGCGACGGCAATGGCGATCAGCGCCACGGCGCCGACTGTCGCTGGAGTGTGGTTGGCAGATGCGTTTGGCTGGCGCCTGTCGCTTGCGACCTGGGCGCTCATTAGCTTCGTGGGCGCCATTCCCTGGCTCATCGTTATTCCGTTCGCCAAGCGTCGGGGCATTGCTGAAGCCGAGCTCAATGCCACGCTTCCGATTCCCCTGGCTGCGGTGTCGCTCTCGCGCTCGCCGACGGCGCTGTCGGTGATGGTGATCTTTGGGGTTTCAGGCGCAACCGCCTACACCGCTTTCTCGCTGTTGCCATTGATTCTTAGCGATGTCAGTGGTTTGGGTCGGACCGAAGCTGCGCTCGCCCTGGGGCTCTTTTCGATTATGGGTCTACCGCTGTCTTTGCTGATTCCACCTCTTGCCGTTAAGCCCGGGCGAGCCGGGCTCCTGGTCGGCTTTGCAATTCTGAACGGCGTTGTCGGATGGTCGGGTCTGCTGCTCTTCCCGGACACCTTGCTCTATCTCTGGGTAACACTGCTGGCCATCGCACCGCTGACGTTCCATCTGTCTCTCACGCTCATTGGCCAGCGCACCAAGAATCATTTCTCGGCGTTGCAACTCAGTGGCTATGTGAATCGCGCCGGGTATCTGTTTGCCGCAATTGGCCCTCTTTTGGTTGGTCTTGGTTATCAACTGACTGGCGGCTGGGAAATCAGCATGATGGCGCTGGTCGTCTTGAGCCTGTTGCAGATCCCGGCAGTGTGGGTCTTGCGTCGCGAGCGCCTCGTCGATGATGAATTGCGAGAAGCACGGCCCTAATGCTCATATGAGCAATATTCCCAACATATGTTGATGGAACCGTAGGCTATGGCTATGGCCGGTCCCAGCAACGAGCTCGATAACGAGCTGCTCGCCGTGCGCGCTGCCGAGCTCTATTACGAAGAAAACAAGACCCAAGACGAGATTGGCGCCATCTTGCGCATCACTCGGTGGAAAGTGGGCAGGTTGCTCCACGCTGCCAGAGCGGAGGGGATTGTCCGCATCGAGATCGCCCACCCCAAGGCCAGACGAGTGGGCATGGAACACGCGCTAGTCGAACACTATGGGCTTGTCCAAGCGGTCGTCGTGCCAAGGGAATCCGACTCCACCATCACCGAGCGGGTGGCGAGCGCTGCCGCTGACTACCTGGTGAGCATGAGGCCCAGAACCCACACCCTTGGTGTGAGTTGGGGCAACACTCTGCACCACCTGGCAACGGCCTAGCCCACGCACTGGTCAACGCCGGTCCGTGTGGTGCAGGTGAACGGCGGGGTCACCAAGAGCGCATCAACAGGTTTAGCGGCCGCCACCG
>CAZQIH010000113.1:0-3858 GCA_964593715.1 uncultured Microbacteriaceae bacterium | reverse complement strand
CCAACGGTCGAAACTACCGCCAACCCCACACTCACAAGAGCACACCGCAATCCGAAGATCATGGATAAGAATTGTCGGCTCAATACGACAGGCCTCAGCGTAGCGCGAAAGAAGCCATCTACCTAGCGAAAGTGTGGACGAGATATTCTCCAAGCTTTGACCGTTAGCCTCGCATCCAGAGATAGTCCAGTGAGGGGGCGTCATGGCAGAGACAGAGTCGGTCTGGGACTACCCGAGACCACCACGACTAGAGCGCTCTAGTGACCACATCGTGGTCACTCACAACGGTGTGGTCATCGTGGATACGAAGTCCCCGCTTCGTGTCCTTGAGACCTCCCACCCGCCCACCTACTATCTCCCGCGGGTTGACGTTGATGTGAGCGTGCTCGAGCCGGTAGAGGGCACCACATTCTGTGAATTCAAAGGGCGTGCCTCTTACGCCGATTTAGTGGTGGCTGGCCCTCGCTTGTCCCGCGCCGTCTGGTGGTACGAAGACCCGAGCCCTGGCTATCGCGAACTCATTGACCACATCGCCGTGTACCCGGGTCGAGTGGACCAGTGCACGGTGAACGGCGAGGTCGTACAGGCACAAGAAGGCGACTTCTACGGCGGGTGGATCACCTCGCGAGTGACGGGGCCGTTTAAGGGCGCTCCTGGCACGCTCGGTTGGTAGAGCCTGAGAGAATATTCCGGTGACCATAATCAGGCCCTGCACCCACGACGATGTCGACGCGCTCGTTGCCATCAACAACTCGGGCTACCCCGCTGTGCCAATGGCAACAGCGGAGGAGATGCTGGGGTTGCTCTCTCTATGTTCGCTGGCCCTGATCGCGCAGGACGAGGGTGGGGTGCCGCTTGGTTTTGTCATGGCCATGGACCCAGGTCTTGACTACTCGAGTGAGAACTACGTGTTCTTCGAGTCCAGGTTCACCAACCATCTCTACATCGACCGCATTGTCCTCACCGATGAGAGCCGCGGGCTGGGCCTTGGATCAACGCTCTACCAGCACATTTTCGACCGCGCGCGGGCCGACGGGCGCGAGCGAGTGACCTGCGAGGTCAACTTGGAGCCACCCAACCCGGGTAGTCTTCGATTCCATCGACGATGGGGTTTCGAGGACGTCGACACCCAGCCCACCAAGGGTGGCCAGGTCGTTGTTCAATTACTTCAAGCTCCAGTCTCCTGAGGGGTCACTTTCATGCCATTAGCCGACCGCATTCCCACCGTGGGAATCGTCATTCCTGCCTATAACGAAGAAGACACCATTAGAGCCTGTGTGCAGGCGGCGATTCACCAGACGGTCCCCGCCGAGGAAATCATCGTTGTCGACAACAAGTCGACGGATCAGACGAAAGCCATCTTGAAAAAGCTCAAGAAGGAATTTCCGGATGCTCCCCTGATTGTGCTGCGACAAGACGAAGCGCAGGGCATCACTCCGACTAGGAACATGGGCTTTGATGCGGTCACCTCCGACATCATTGGCCGCATCGATTCCGATTCGATACTCGAGCCCAACTGGGTGGAAGAAACCAAAAAGGTCTTCCTCAACACCGATGTTCACGCAGCGACGGGTCCCGTCATCTATTACGACATGCCCCTTCGACGCTATATGGCCAAAGCAGATGACACCGCCAGGCGGGCTATTTCCCGGTTGGTGAAGCAGTACCACTTCTTGTTTGGCACGAATATGGCGCTGCGTCGGGAGGCGTGGGAGGCGGTGAGGGACAGCATCTGTCTCGATGCCGATAAGGAAATGTTCGAGGACATCGACTTGTCCGTGCACCTCTACGACGACGGTTTCACTATCGTCTACGCGCCAGGCATGGTGGCAGGCATGTCGGCCAGGCGAATCGACGATTCTCCCAGCGACTTTCTTGCCTATATAAAGCGCTTCGACACGACCTACAACCACCACGGTCTGCGCAAGAAGGCACTCCGCATTCCCCAGTGGTCCTACCTGGGGGTGTACCCGATCGCCAAGAGCCTGCGGTGGGGTATGAAGCTTCGCGAGAGCATCAAGGCGTAAACTCAGAGTCGTACACGGGAGTCCAAGAAAGTTGGACTGAGAGGAAACCGCGAGGTTTCGACCGTCGAACCTGATCTGGGTTATGCCAGCGAAGGGAGGACATCTCTATCCCGTGCCCTATCCAACACACGTTGATGAAAGGCACGACTATGACAACTGCATCGAATCGTTTGCGGTGGCGCCCACGAGACATTGTTCTCGCCAGCGTCGTCGGGGTGATGGCGGGAGGGCTCTTTGCCCTCTGGAACATCGCCCACGTTCCTCTCCTGGAACCACTGGGAGCCCTGCTGCCCGGGTTCCAAGCTCTGGGCCACGGGGTGTGGCTAATGGGTGGCCTCCTGACTGCTCTTGTGGTGAGGCGTCCAGGCGCTGCGCTCTATGGCGAAATCCTGGCAGCGACTGTCTCGGCACTGATTGGAAGTCAGTGGGGCGTCATCACCTTGGTATATGGCGCCGTCCAGGGCCTAGGAGCAGAGCTTATTTTCGCCCTGTTTGCCTACCGGCTCTGGAATATTGTCGCGGCCTTGGTTGCTGGAGCGGGTGCCGGGGCTGCCATGGCGGCTCTTGATCTCACCCTCTACTACGCGGGTGCCAGCGCTGAGTTCTTCGTGATTTATGGGATCTCCTCTATTGCCTCCGGAATCTTGGTCGCAGGTCTTGGTAGTTGGGCTATCGAGCGAGGCCTCCACCGAGCAGGTGCGCTACGGTCCTGAAATCGCTGCGGGCTGCCCCGGTTCGTGCCACCGACTTTGGTTGGACCTACCCCGGGCGGCCTGAGCCTGCACTTGTTGAGGTGAACTTCAGCATCCCAGCGGGATCGCGGGTCCTTATCCAAGGAGCCTCGGGCTCCGGGAAATCTACGTTGGCTCTGGCGATCGCTGGGCTTCTGGAGTCGCCAGAGGATGGCGTCCCAAGCGGTGTCCTCACGGTGGGCGACGGAGCATCGCGCGTTGGGGTGGTGATGCAACAACCGGAGGATCAAACCGTCATGGCGCGCCTTCACGACGACGTTGCCTTCGGATTAGAAAACACCCTGGTGCCGCGCGAGCTGATGCAGGGACGCATCGACCGCGCCCTTGGCGCTGTCGGGCTTGATCTCGAGGGCGTCCGCCCCACCAGGGCGCTCTCTGGTGGTCAACGTCAGCGACTTGCTATCGCGGGTGCCCTAGCCCTGGAGCCTGAGGTCTTGGTGCTCGATGAGCCCCTCAGCGCGCTCGATGCCGATGGGGCCGAGGACGTCGTTCGAGCTGTGCAGGCAGTCGCGCAGGCGCACTCCACCACCATCCTGATTGTTGATCACGATCCCACGCCCTGGCGTGGCCTGATCGACATGGTCATCACACTCGAGCGCGGGCGCGTGGTCTCCCTCGAGAGCGGCACGCTCGCCGCAGTGGCGCAGGAGCCCCTACCGACGCTCCCACGTGTAGACCTGGGGGAGTTAGTTCTCCAGTGTCGCGATCTCGTGGGCTCGAGGGACGGCGTTGCTGCCTCATCTCGCTCGCTTGGCCTCGATGTTCGCGCCGGCGAGATTGTGGCGTTAATGGGGCCCAACGGCTCCGGAAAGACGACTCTTGCGCTCACACTCGCGGGGCTCCTGGCACCGTGGTCGGGGCAGATCGTTGCGCCACTGAACCTGCACCTGCGTGACTCGCGAGAGCTCGCAAGATTCGTGGGGTTCGTCCCGCAGAACCCTGCTCATGCTTTCCACTTTGCCACGGTGAGCGCCGAACTCTCTGCAACCGGAGCGAGCACCGAGAGGCTCGCTGAGTCCATCGCCCGTTGGGGCCTGGAACCGCTCCTCGAGGCCCATCCGCTGCGCCTCAGCGGGGGA
>CAZQIH010000112.1:0-3859 GCA_964593715.1 uncultured Microbacteriaceae bacterium | reverse complement strand
CATTCGGTTGCCTCGGTGCACCCACATTTGGGAAGCCTTGCCGGTCAGAGTTTTCAGGCGACAACCCCCGAGGTATTGGCTGGCCACGATGTCGTAGTGCTTGCGCTTCCGCACGGGGAATCGGGACCGCTTGGCGAAACACTCGTCGCATCGGGAGATCAGCGTGTGCTGATTGATCTTGGCGCCGACCGGCGGCTTGTCGATCCGGCCGCATGGGCCAAGTTCTATGGTGGGGTTCACCACAGTCCCTTTGTTTATGGCATGCCAGAGCTCCCCAGACATGAGGGAGCCAGCCAGCGTGAGCGGCTTGCGGAGGCCTCTGCCATTGTTGCCCCTGGTTGCAACGCGACCGCGGTGACCCTTGCGATAGCCCCGCTACTGGCCGCGGGGGTTATTGCTGCCGATGATATTTCCGCTGTTCTTGCTGTGGGGCCCTCGGGTGCTGGTCGCTCACTGAGGGCTGATCTTTTGGGTGCGGAACTGATGGGCTCAGCCAAGCCCTACGCGGTGGGTGGCACCCATCGGCATCTGCCTGAAATTGCTCAGAATCTTGAACTTGCCAGTGGTTCCGGGGTTAGCGTGTCGATGACTCCCGTTCTCGTTCCGATGTCCCGGGGGATTTTGGCAACCGTGAGCGCGAAGCTTGCCTCGCCGCAGGGTGCCCAGAAGCTGCATGAGGTGCTCTCTTCTGCTTATGAAAACGAGCCTTTTGTTCGTGTCATGGAACTTGGCGCTTTCCCCGCAACAGCGGATGTGCTGGGCAGTAACACCATCGCGCTCGGTCTAGCTGTCGATGAGGCTGTCAACCGCGTGATTGTGGTTGCAGCAATTGACAACTTGGTCAAGGGAACTGCTGGTGCTGCGGTGCAGAGTATGAACATCGCACTCGGATTGCCTGAGTCGATGGGGCTTAGCGTCAACGGGGTTGCTCCGTGAGCGTGACCGCCCCCGCTGGTTTTAGCGCTGGGACCGTTGCTGCAGGGCTCAAATCCCAGGGCGGCCCTGACCTGACTGTCGTCGTGAACGAGGGTCCCTCGTTCAGCGCCGCGGCAGTCTTCACGAGTAATCGTGCCAAGGCACACCCCATTCTCTGGTCCGAGCAGGTAATCGCTGATGGCGAGGCGAAGGCCATTGTGCTCAACTCCGGTGGAGCGAACTGTTTCACCGGGCCCGAGGGTTTCGCTTTGACACATCGCAGTGCTGAGACACTTGCCGAGGCGCTAGGAGACACCAGCGCATCGGACATCTTGGTATGTTCCACCGGGTTGATTGGTGAATTATTGCCAGGCGGTGCGCTCATCAACGGAATTTCTCAAGCCGTTGCCCGCCGTGACTCCTCTGAGGCCTCTGGCCACGAATCTGCGCGGGCCATTATGACCACAGACTCTAGGCCGAAGATGGCCACGGTTTCCCTCGATACGTCCTCTGGTGTTGTGACTCTGGGTGGGATGGCGAAGGGTGCCGGGATGCTGGCACCGGGACTTGCCACCATGCTCGTCGTCATCACAACGGACGCGCTGCTGGAAGCGCACGACCTCGATCGCGCATTGCGCAGATCGAGTGAGCTCACCTTTAATCGTCTTGATTCCGATGGCTGCATGTCCACCAACGATCAGGTCAGCCTGCTGGCCTCTGGGGCCAGTGGAATAAGCCCTGACTATGACGAGTTCGAGAGCGCTCTGAGCGCGCTCTGTCATGATCTCGCCCTTCAGTTGCACGCAGATGCCGAGGGCGCCAGCCACGAGATTGCCATCGAAGTGACAGGCGCGCTGACGGAGAACGAGGCTGTTGCTGTGGGGCGCTCAGTGGCCAGGAACAATCTTTTCAAGGCCGCAATCTTTGGAAACGATCCCAACTGGGGCAGAGTGCTGGCGGCTATCGGAACAGCCGAGGCGAGCTTCGATGTCTATGGGGTTGATGTGTCGATGAATGGTGTTCGGGTCTGTCACCAGGGTGCTCCGGATCGGCCCCGCACCGAAGTGGACTTGACCCCGCGAAAAACCCATGTCCTCATCGAATTGCACGCCGGTGATGCGGCTGCGACGGTGTGGACGAACGATTTGACCACCGACTATGTCCACGAGAACAGCGCATACTCGAGCTAGCCATGGAAGCGATGACGAATTCGTCCCTTGAGGCGTTGCGCAAAGCCGCAACGCTCACCGAGGCACTGCCGTGGATGCGCAGGTTCCAAGGCAGCATCTTTGTCATCAAGCTTGGCGGCAACGCCATGGGCGATGACGACTTGATGCAGTCCTTTGCCGATGACATGGTGTTTCTCTCCACGGTGGGAGTCAAACCCGTGGTTGTTCACGGTGGTGGCCCCCAAATCACCCAGGCGCTCAGCGCCAAGGGAATCCCCAGCGAGTTTCGCGGAGGTTATCGCGTCACCAGCACGGCCGCGATTCCCATCGTTCGCGATGTTTTGCGCAATACCATCAGCGCTGATGTGGCCGAGCGAATTAATCGACACAGCGATTTAGCCGTTGTCCTCTCCGGAGAGGACGACAACCTTTTTGTTGCCAGTAAGCGCGGCGCTCTAGTGGATGGTGCGATGGTTGACCTCGGTCATGTAGGCGACGTAGTGCGGGTGAACCCCGGCGTGATCCACGATTTACTCGATGCGGGAAAAATTCCTGTCGTCTCTTCAGTGGCTCCTGGCGATGGGGGAACATCACTGCTGAATGTGAATGCTGATTCTGCTGCAGCGGCGCTAGCCATTGCTCTGGGCGCGGAGAAGATGGTTCTTCTGACTGACGTGCAGGGGCTCTATAGAAACTGGCCAGATACCGACTCGCTGATTTCCAGTCTCAGCGATACCGAGTTGGAAGGCTTGCTTCCAGGGCTCGAGAGCGGAATGATTCCGAAAATGACCGCCTGTCTCGATGCGGTGCGAGGCGGTGTTGCCAAGGCGGCGATTATTGACGGACGTCTTGCTCACTCCATGCTGTTGGAGGCCTTTACCGCTGAGGGAATAGGAACTGAGGTAGTTGCATCATGACCAGACACTTCTTGCGTGATGATGACATCACCCCGGCCGAGCAAACGGAGATTCTCGATCTCGCTATTGCCATGAAGGCCGATCGTTATGGCAAGCGCCCTCTCGCGGGTCCGCAAACGGTCGCGGTGATCTTTGATAAGTCCTCCACGAGGACCAGGGTGTCCTTCGCGGTCGGCATTGCCGACTTGGGCGGTCAGCCCCTGATTATTTCCACCGCCAACTCGCAACTCGGCGGTAAAGAAACTCCGTCTGACACTGCCCGCGTGCTCGAGCGCATGGTTGCAGCGATTGTGTGGCGCACGTATGCACAATCCGGTCTCGAGGAAATGGCTGCTGGGACCACGGTGCCCGTGGTGAACGCTCTAAGCGACGACTTTCACCCGTGCCAGCTCCTGGCTGACCTGCTCACTATTCGTGAACACAAGGGTGCTCTTCCAGGAACCACCGTCGCTTTCCTTGGCGATGGTCGCTCGAATATGGCCCAGAGCTACCTGCTTGCTGGCGCGAACGCCGGGATGAATGTTCGACTGGCCTGCCCGGCCGGGTTCGCCCCGGACCCCGCGGTGGTCGCTGATGCCACTGCTTTGGCCGGCACGACAGGGGGATCAATCACGGTGCTTGATGACCCCGAGGCTGCAGTTTCCGGAGTCGACGTTGTTGTCACAGACACCTGGGTCTCTATGGGTAAAGAGGACGAGAAAGCCCAGCGCCTTGCCACCTTCTCTGGATACCAGGTTGATGAAGCACTGATGTCCAAGGCTGCCAGTGATGCAATCTTCCTGCACTGTCTGCCTGCGGACCGGGGTTACGAGGTAGCCGCTGAAGTAATTGATGGCCCGCAGAGCGTCATTTGGGACG
>CAZQIH010000111.1:0-3933 GCA_964593715.1 uncultured Microbacteriaceae bacterium | reverse complement strand
CAATGGGCACCCCAGCCAGCGGGGAAAGCCTCTCCCCTGCGGCACGCTTCTTGTCCACCTCGGCTGCTTGCGCAAGAGCGCCCTCTGAGCGGGCGAGGAAGGAGCCCAGAATCCGATCGGTCGCATCGATGCGATCAAGGTGGGCTTGGGTTGCCTCGACGCTGCTGAGTTGGCCCGAAGCAAGCCCACTGGCGAGTTCACCAGCGCTCCAGCGCGTGATGTCGCTCACGCTTCGTCCCCAAGAATGGCGGTCACACGAAAACGCGAACCATCGTGGTCCGGGGCTCCCGCGAGCGCCTGCTCAGTGGTGAGGGTTTGGCCCACGACATCGTCGCGAAAGACGTTGCCCAAGGGAACAGGGTGGGACGTCGGAACCACGTCCTCGGAGGCGACTTTAGAGATGGCTTCGACGGAATCGACGATGGCGGAGAGTTCACCAGCCAAGCGTGAGATCTCTTCCTCGCTCAGTGCGATGCGGGCAAGTTCAGCCAAATGGCGAACCGTCTCTGGCGTCATGTCTGACATGAATCTCCTTGGTCGACTCCCCAGTCTAAAGCTCTAGAGCAGAAAGGCCTTGCCCAAGGAGTAGTTCAAACTTTTCCGCTTCCAGAATCGGGACTCCGAGTGCCTCGGCGCTCGCCCTTTTACTTCCGGCACCATCACCGGCAACCACCACCGTCGTTTTCTTGCTCACACTCGAAGAGGGCTTGCCCCCTGCAGCAATTACTGCCTCTTCGGCCCCGTCTCGCGAGTAACCGGGGATGGACCCGGTTACCACCACAATCGCGCCCATCAAGGGCCCCTCGCCGGATGAGGCCTGTGCGGGCGCATCCGCAAAAGAAATTCCCGCAGCGCGCCACCGGTCGATGATCTCCCGGTGCCAGTCGACTCGCAGCCACTCAAGAATCGAGGCAGCAATGGTGTCCCCCACGCCATCAACTTCGGAGAGTTCCTCCAGAGACGCTCCCTCAATCGCGTCCAGGGAACCAAAGTGTGTGGCAAGAGAACGTGCTGCCACCGGGCCGACATGACGGATGTTGAGGCTCACCAGAAAACGCCAGAGCGGCTGAGCTTTTGCCTTCTCCAGCTGCTCAATCAGTTCGAAAGCAGCCTTGGAGGGGACCCATTCCTCATCGCCACTAAACACGGCAGCCCCCGGGTCATGAGGAGAATCACTTTTCTGCCTCTTGCGCCTAAATGGCGTGGCTCGCACTGGTTCGTGCGTGAGAGGGTCGCGCTTGGGTTGACCGGTATCGGGATCGCGCACGTCGACCACGATGGGGAAGAGCTCCTCCACCGTCAACTCGAACAATCGCGCCTCGGTGCGAAGCGGCGGGATGGCGGGCTCGACGGGTTGAGTGAGCGCGAACGCGCTCACTTCGCCTAAGCCCTCGATATCGAGGCCGCCCCGACTGCCAATATGCTCAACCCGCCCCCGCACTTGTGCGGGGCAGTCCTTGGCGTTTGGGCAGCGAAGGTCAATATCCCCCGTCTTGGCAGCAGCCAAGGGTGCTCCACAGTCCGGGCATGCTGTGGGCATCACGAACTCACGCTCGCTGCCATCCCGCGCCTCAACAACGGGCCCAAGAATCTCTGGGATGACATCCCCCGCCTTGCGGATCACGACCGTGTCGCCAATCAGTACCGCTTTGGCCCGGACAACGTCTTGGTTGTGGAGCGTGGCGCGCTCCACTTCGCTTCCCGCTACCCGTACTGGCTCAAGAACGGCGTAGGGCGTAGCGCGCCCCGTGCGTCCCACGCTGACGACGATGTCGAGAAGCTTTGTGGTGACCTGCTCTGGCGGGTACTTATACGCGATAGCCCAGCGTGGTGCCCGGGAGGTGGCGCCCAGCTGGCGCTGGAGATCAAACTGGTCGACCTTGACCACGACACCATCGATCTCGTGCGACACACTGTGCCGGTGAGCGGCATAGTGGGCAATAAACTCGTGAATCCCGTCGTTGGAGTCGACGACCCGGGCCGCTGTGGACACAGGCATGCCCCAACTGCCGAGTAGCTCGTAGACACCGCTCTGAGTGGTGATCGGCGGGTCATCCCACGCGCCAATACCGTGGACAATCATGGACAGGCCGGCGAGACGCTCGTGCATCAGGCCGAGCTTCGCATCTTTCTTACCTTCACTCTTCTGGCGCAGCGTTCCCGATGCCGCGTTGCGGGGGTTCGCGAACACCTTCTCGCCGGCCGCAGCCTGACGGGCGTTCAGGGCGTCAAACGCCTCGATCGGAAAAAACACTTCACCGCGGACCTCCACGAGGTCCGGGTGGCCGGCACCCTCTAACACTCGGGGAATACCTGGCACTAACAGCGCGTTGTCCGTGACATCTTCACCGGTGACCCCGTCGCCCCTCGTCGCGGCAGAGACGAGCCTGCCCTGCTGGTAGCGAAGGTTCAGTGCTAGCCCATCAATCTTGAGCTCGCACAAGAACTGCGCCTGGGGGTGGGCCGCTGTGATTTTTGAGGCCCACAGTGCCATTTCCTCGTCATCGAAGACGTTGTCCAGGCTAAACATCCGCTGCGCGTGGACAACCGGAGAGAAGAGCTCTCCCCGGCCAAAACCCACGGCCTGAGTCGGGGAGTCTGCCCCCTGAAGCTCTGGATATTGCCGCTCAATGGCCTCGAGTTCACGAATGAGCTCGTCATACTCGGCATCCGAGACTAAGAGCGAATCCCTGAGATAGTAGGCGTCCTGAAGCTCAAGAATCGCGGCAGTCAGCACCTCTGCACGTGCCCTGGCTTCATCGAAATTCACTCCCCCAGTCTAGGCAGGAGCATCGCCGCGTGAGTGGGCCGATTAGACGGGTTGCTCTTCTGGTAACCCCGTGCGCAATTCAGGGGGCAAGTGCCCTAAATCGTTGTGGGTGAGCAAAACTGGAGGCTTCGCCGTCCGAGCCCGAATAATGGTGAGCCCGCAGTTGGCCTGATTGATTCCTAGCCACCGCCAGGCACTGGCTCCAAAGACCTCGCGTACGAACCACGCGATAACGAAGTTGTGGGTAATCAATAGATCGTGGCGATCCTCCCGCGAAGGAGCGAGCCATTCCGCGGTGGCATCAGCCATCTGTGCTTCACCCGCAACGATCTGCTCATCAGTGATCGACCCGTAGAAGGGCTCAAACGCAGCGGGCATATCAGGGGTGGGCCCGGCAGGAATACAGTCCATGAGCAACGCATTGGGCTCCGCTTCTGGCATACCCAGGCGCTCGGTGATCACACCCGCAGTCTCGATCGCTCGCTGCAACGGAGAGGTGTAAGCGGCATCGAAGGTGATGGTGGAGAGACGATCAGCAAGGTGTAACGCTTGAGCGCGTCCGCGCTCACTCAATGGCCCATCGGGCAGACCGAATTCGGCGTCAACTTGCTCACCATGACGAACAAGGTAGACATACCTAGACACACAAACTCCCCACAACTACTTACAGCCCTACCCTGGCAACGCCGTCTGGCCCCAGGGTGACGCAGGGGTTACGCGGAGATTCTCCCCGCGGAAACAACCCCGTCCACTATGCCATCTTTCACAGCACCCACGACAATTGCGCTCATCGGGCTGTTCATCAGATCCAGCGCGAGGGCCTTGACATCCTCCGTGGTCACACGCCCGAGGCGCGCGAGGCCTTCTTCACGATCGACATACTCGCCAGTCGTGAGTTCAGCGCGACCCAGGCGCATCATTCGCGCTTCCATGCTCTCCAGCGCCAACGCAGAGGACCCCGAGAGGTTCCCTATGGTGCGCTGGCGTTCGTCCTCCGTGATGCCCTTATCCGCGACCAAGCCAAGCTCAGCGCGAAGAAGATCCGCCACGAGTTCGGCGTTGCCGGGGGACGTTCCAGCAGCCATTCCAAACATGCCAGCATCGGCATAACTACTGGCAAAGGCATATACCGAGTAGGCAAGCCCTCGTTTTTCTCGTATTTC
>CAZQIH010000110.1:0-3937 GCA_964593715.1 uncultured Microbacteriaceae bacterium | reverse complement strand
AGTGCACGATCAAGCATTACTACTCAGCCGGCTTTGTCTCGGCGTCGTCGGCAGGAGCCTCAACAGCTGCTTCCTCGGCGGGAGCTTCCTCAGCAGGAGCGTCTTCAGCTGGTGCTTCCTCGGCTGCGGGCGCCTCTTCAGCTACTGCGTCCTCTGCAGGTGCCTCGACGGCTGCTTCCTCAGCGGCAGGTGCCTCGGCTACAGGAGCCTCAGCGGCGGCCTCGTCTGCGACGGGGGCGTCGACAACGACGTCCTCAGCGGGAGCTGCGGCGGGGGCTTCCTCAACGGGAGCCTTGACCACCTTGGGGCGAAGGACCGGCTTCTTCTTGCTGTCAGCCTTGAATTCTGCTTTGGGCTCTGCCACCGCAACGGTGTTCTTGGCGCCCTTTTCGCCCTTGAAGGTGCCCCAGTCGCCAGTGAGCTTCAGGAGCGCACGAACCTGCTCGGTGGGCTGAGCACCAACGCTAAGCCAGTACTGAGCGCGGTCAGAGATGACCTCGATCACCGAAGGGTTCTCGGTGGGGTGGTACTTACCAATTTCTTCAATGACGCGTCCATCGCGCTTGGTGCGCGAGTCGGCAACGACGATGCGGTAGTAGGGGGCACGGATTTTTCCCATGCGCTTCAAACGAATTTTTACAGCCACGTTTCTCCAGGTAGATAAGTCGTAAACAACCGACGATTACGTGGGGGCACAATCGTCTGGACGTCTTGGTGGGGAGTCCCACGCCTGATAGAGGGTCGGGCGGGAGTGCTCCAGCGCCCTATTCTGTCAGATTTTTTACAATCCTGGGCACACGAGTCCTCTTCGCAGGGTTAGTCCCCACCAGGAGGCGCACTCAGGCCAAAACTGGAGCCTTGCCCACTGACTCCGCTTGGTCGACCCAAAGCCTCCGCAGCACGCTTGGCGGGGTTCCCAGAGCGCGGTGCGGCCTTCTTCTTCGGCTTCTTTTTGCCCCTCCCCGCACCGCCAGCAATCGGCCCCATGCCAGGAATCTGGGGGACGCCGCCCTTGGCAACGGTCTTCATCATCTTCGCTGCTTGCTCAAAGCGTGTGACCAACTGGTTCACATCGGTCACCGTCATTCCGGAGCCCTTCGCAATCCGCATGCGCCGCGATCCATTGAGCAGCTTGGGGTTGATGCGCTCTGCACGAGTCATCGACTGGATGATGGCCTCGGTGCGACCGAGCTCCTTTTCATCGAGGTTGTCGATCTGCTCCTGCATGCCCCGCGCTCCTGGCAGCATGCCAAGCATTGAACCCAGTGAGCCCATCTTCTTGATCTGCTGAAGCTGCCCTAAGAAATCATCGAGGGTGAAAGTTTCTGACAGAAACTTTTCCTCGAGCTCCTTGGTTTGCTCTTCATCAAAAGCTTTCTGCGCTGTTTCAATCAGCGAGAGGATGTCACCGAGGTCAAGGATTCGACTGGCCATACGGTCTGGGTGAAAAACCTCGAAGTCATCGAGTTTTTCACCCGTGGAGGCAAACAAAATCGGCCGGCCAGTCACACCGGTGACACTGAGCGCAGCGCCACCCTTGGCGTCACCATCGAGTTTTGTTAGGACGACACCGGTGAAGTCAACGCCCTGGGCAAAAGCCTCAGCGGTGTTCACCGCGTCTTGACCGATCATCGAATCAATGACGAAGAGCACCTCATCCGGTGAGGTGACTTTTCGAATCTTGGCGGCCTGATCCATCATCTCTGCATCCACACCGAGGCGACCGGCAGTGTCGATGATGACAACGTCGTGGTTCTTATCGGTGGCATAGGCGACGCCGGCCTTCGCCACCGCGACGGGGTCGCCGACGCCATCACCGGGTTCAGGGGCGAAGAAGGCCACACCGGCCGCCTCGGCCATGACACCCAATTGCTTCACAGCACCCGGGCGCTGCAGGTCACAGGCCACCAACACAGGGGTGTGGCCCTCAGCGCGCAACCATTTCGCGAGCTTTCCCGCCAACGTCGTTTTTCCGGAGCCCTGCAACCCAGCCAACATGATGACCGTCGGGGGCTTCTTGGCGAAGCTCAGCGAACGGGTTTCTCCGCCCAGAATCGCAACAAGTTCGTCGTTGACAATAGAAACCACCTGCTGGGCAGGATTGAGCGCCTTGTTGACATCGTCTGAGAGCGCTCGCTCTCGCACTTTCTGGGTGAAGGACTTGACTACCTCGAGCGCGACGTCGGATTCCAGAAGAGCGCGACGAATATCTCGCACCGTTCCATCGACATCTGCCGGGGACAACTTGCCTTTTTGGCGAAGAGACTTGAACGTCTCAATCAACCTCTCAGAGAGAGAACTAAAGGCCGCCATGGAGCACAAGACTACTCGAGAAAGCCCGGGCGCAGAGGTAGGGGTGGGACCTTCTAGGCTTGGTCTATGCCACTCTTCCCCTTCCAGTCAAACCACCCCGCAGTTGCCGATGACGCCTTCATAGCGCCCCATGCAACGCTCGTGGGTGAGGTAACCATTCACGCAGGGGCAGTGGTGATGTTTGGCGCAGTACTGAGGGCAGACCGCGCCGAGATCACCCTGGGCGAAGGCTCTAACGTCCAGGACAACGCCGTGATTCACGGCGACCCCGGTTTTCCAGCCCAGGTGGGCCGCGATGTGAGCATCGGCCACGGCGCCATCGTGCACGGGGCAACAGTCGGTGATTCGTGCCTCATCGGCATGAACGCCACTGTGCTCAACGGCGCCGTGATAGGCGAGGGATCGCTCATTGCGGCGGGAACCGTAATCCTTGAGGGGACTGTCATCCCCCCGCACAGCCTGGTTGCTGGAGTGCCGGGAAAAATCAGGCGTGAGACCACACCAGAGGAGCGAGAGCACATCGCGGCCAACGCTGCGACATATCGCGAGTTGGCTGCGGCCTATCGAGCTGAGCTCTAGCTAGTCAGCGCTTTAGCGAACTGCGCCGGGGAGAAACCGGTCATGTCGCCCACAGATTCGCCCTGGCCCAGAAGTTTGATGGGCAAACCGGTGAGTTCTTGAACCCGCATCACAAAGCCAGCCTTGGCGCTGCCATCAAGTTTGGTGAGGACTAAGCCGGTGACACCGGCGTGCTCGAGGAAGGCTTCGGCCTGCACCACACCGTTTTGGCCAGTGGTGGCATCAAGAACCAGTAGCACCTCCGAGACTGGAGCGACTTTCTCAATCACCCGGCGAATTTTGCCAAGCTCATCCATGAGCCCAGCCTTTGTGTGAAGTCGGCCGGCAGTGTCAATCACCACAATCTCAATACCCTCAGCGATAGCCCGCTCGACAGCCTGATACGCCACCGAGGCTGGGTCTTGGCCTTCGCGCTCGGGTTTCACAATCGCTACCCCAGCCCGATCAGCCCAGGTGGTCAATTGCTCGACCGCTGCTGCTCGGAACGTGTCCGCAGCGGCAATAACAACAGACCGGCCAGCGTTCGAGAGGAACTTGGCAAACTTTCCAATGGTGGTGGTCTTGCCGACTCCATTCACCCCAACGACCAACACCACGGCGGGCCGCTCGGTCAGTCGCAGCGTCGAGTCATAGCGCGCGAGCTTCTCCTCGACGGCGTCGCGCAGGATGTCAATGGCATCATCGGCTTTCGTCGTACCAATGCGCTCGACCTCGCTGCGCACTGTGGCCACGAGTTCCTCAGATAGCTCCAGGCCGAAATCCGCGCCAATGAGTGCATCTTCCAGGGTTTGCCAGGTGTTTTCATCGATCCGGGCGGTCTCGACGGCAGCGCTCTTAGCGACGGTCTTGGGGGCCTTGGGGGTGAGCTTGCGGGCCGCTTTGGGCGTGGCCTTCGGAGTGGCCTTGGCGGGAACCTCGGGGGCGGAAACCTTGGGGGCAGAAACCTCTGGGGCGGTCTCCGGGGCGACCTCCAGCGGAACCTCGGTGGCGACCTCGGTCACTTCCGGAGTGGCCTTGGCGCCGCCACCAAAGATTTTGCGCAGCG
>CAZQIH010000109.1:0-4034 GCA_964593715.1 uncultured Microbacteriaceae bacterium | reverse complement strand
GATTCCCTTTAGAGGCAAGCCCAATAGCCCCTACATGGTTCCCTACACAGTGCGCAGCATGTCCGAGACTTTGGGTGTTGGGGTCAACGAGCTTGCAACACAGCTCACCGCCAACACCTATGAGGTCTATGGCAGGTGGGACGAGACGCCCCTCGCTGGTCGGGCCGCAGAATGAGTGCGCCTGAGCCAGCCGGTGGTTTGCTCGGTGCGACGGAAATCAGAAGTCTCGCAGCGGGGCTTTCCTTAGTGCCCACCAAAAAGCTTGGGCAGAACTTTGTGCACGATGCCAACACAGTCCGAAAGATTGTGGCCAAAGCTGGTGTCCAACCAGGCGAGCGTGTTCTTGAAGTGGGGCCCGGTCTGGGTTCACTGACTCTTGGTCTTCTTGAGGCCGGGGCAAACGTGGTCGCCGTGGAAATTGACGGCCGACTGGCTGAATTGTTGCCACAGACAGCTGCCAGGCTGCAGCCTGGCAAGCCGCTTCAGGTGATTCATGCCGATGCTCTCGTGACCACTGAGATTCCCCACGATGTGAGGGTGATTGTGGCGAATCTTCCCTACAACACCTCTGTTCCCATTGTTTTGCATCTCTTAGCGACTCTGCCCGCACTCTCACGTGTGTTGGTGATGGTGCAAGCGGAGGTGGCGGAGCGTTTGGCTGCTGGTCCCGGGTCCAAGGCCTATGGTGGGCCGAGCGTTAAGGCCGCTTGGTATGGGACGTGGTCGATTGCCGGAAGCGTATCCCGGCAGGTTTTCTGGCCAGTGCCGAACGTCGATTCTTTGCTTGTCGCGATGGAAGCCAGGCCTGCCCCGGGCGATGAAGAGTTGCGTCAGGTTGTTTGGGACCTCGTTGATCACGCGTTTGCCACCAGACGAAAGATGTCGAGAGGGTCGCTTGCTTCTTATCTGGGCTCCGATCGGGTCAGCGAGATTATCTCTGCAGCGGGTCTGAACCCCGAAGACCGGGGTGAGGCCTGGTCGCTCGATGGTTACGTGAGTTTGGCCAAAACCTGGCTGGCGATGAGATGACCAAGGCCGGCGGATATTCCATTGCCTGGATACTTCCGGGCATCGCGCTTGGCGGAGCACTCGGGGTCTATGCGCCACTCGAGAGCGAACTGCTGGTCGCGGCCCAGTGGGGCTCCCTTGCGCTCATGGTGTTTCTGGTCGTCTCGTCCCTGCCCCTTCTCTCGGTGGGGAAAGCGCTCGCAAAGCCACGTGTCTTGGTGCCCCTGTTCGCGTTGAATCTTGTCGTGGTTCCCCTCATCGCTTTCGTGCTCTCGAGGCTGTTGTGGCAGGCACCCGAGTTGCAGGTGGGCTTGTTACTGGTTCTCCTGGCACCAGGGGTTGCGCTGTCGCTCTCGACGGCCGCCCAGGCGGGTGGCGACGTGGAGAGCGTGTTGGCCACCAAGCCCGTGCTCTTGGTTGGCCAGCTCATTGTGGTTCCCCTCTATGCCGTGGTGCTCAGCACTGGCGCTTTTCGACTGGAGGACCTTCCGCCCACTTTCGTCGTCATTGGGGCTGTGATCGTTGCACCGTCACTGCTGGCACTGCTGTGGCAGGGCCTTGGGCGAAAGTTCCCTGGTGCCGCGGGCGCGCGCATTACCCTGACGCGCTTCACCGTTCCGGTGATTAGTGTCACCATCGCGTTGGTTCTCTGGAATCGAGTCCCAGGACAACTTGAGCACCTAGAAGAGCTCTACCGCCTGGTTCCACTCTTCTTTGCGTTCCTCGTGCTTCTGGCTCCAATTGGGCTTTTGGCCGGCATTCTCGCCTCGCTCAGCCAAGCCGAGAAGCGAGCGATGATGATTGTCGGGGCTGGGCGAGGAGGCATCATCATGCTGCCCATCGCTTTGGCACTCGATGTTGATATCTGGGGGTTGGTGCCACTCGTCGTTATCGTCCAGCTGGGTATCGAGGTGTTGGGTCTGCTGGTCTATCGTTCGATCGTGCCGGAAATTGTTCCCTCCTGGGGGCGTTAAGCGCGATTCGCTAGTCTGCTGGTATGCCCTTTCGTGACCTGCCACCATCCAGTGTCATCGCTAGGGCTCCCGGAAAAATCAACCTGGTCCTCAGGGTTGGCCCGAAAAGGGCGGACGGATATCACGATCTGCTGACCTGCTTCCAGGCGGTAGATATCTGGGAGACAGTCGCTCTCAGCCCTGCCGAAGAGTTCGCGATCAGTCTCACAGGAGATGTGAACCTGGGGGAGATTCCCCTCGATGCCAGCAACTTGGCAATGAAGGCGGTTGCCGCAATCGCGAAGGTGACGGGCCGCAGCGACGCGGTTGCGATCCGTATCGACAAAAAAGTGCCAGTGGGCGGCGGAATGGGCGGCGGTTCCGCGGATGCAGCCGCCGCGCTGATTGCCATTAATGAGCTCTGGCAGGCCGGGCTCTCGCAGGGTGAACTTTTGGAAATCGCAGCGGGGCTTGGCTCCGACGTGCCCTTTCTTCTGGAGGGCGGCACAGCGATCGGTCGAAGCCGAGGAGAGATTCTCGAGCCGGTAAAGTCCTTGCCCCTCCACTGGGTGATCGTTCCCTCCATGGAACACCTGGCCACCCCAGGCGTTTATAGCCGTTTGGATCAGTTGCGCGCAGACGTTGACGTTGTCCTGCCCGAGGCACTGCCCGATGAGTGTGTCGATGCGCTCTACCGAGGCGATGCGGAAGCGCTTGCTCCCCACCTCATTAACGACATGGCGCAAGCGGCCATCGATCTTGATCCTGGGCTTGCCTCAACGCTGGAACTTGGCCTCGAAGCATCGGCAATCGCCGTGATGGTCTCCGGTTCGGGGCCAACCTGCGCGATGCTCGCGCGGGATCAGAACCACGCTGAAGCCATTCAGGCCTACTGCAGCGCCGCTGGGCGTCACGCTGTCGTTACGAGTTCACCTGCTCGGGGTGCTCATCTGGTGTCTTTGTAGGTTCCTTCTGAAAAAGGCTTGCGATCACCAGATAGATGGCGCCACCGACTAGGAAGATATCGGCAACATTGCCGACGAAGAAGCCCGAGTAGTCGATGAAATCGACAATGTGTCCCACGGCAAAACCTGGATCACGGAACAACCTGTCGCCCAGGTGGCTGATCGCTCCACCGAGCAGTGCGGCAATACCCACGGCAAGGGAGGTGATGCGGTTAGTGAAGCCATAGACCGTCAAGGCGATCACGGCGATGCCAGCGAGGATCGTGAGAGCCCAGGTGAACTCGGCCGCCATCCCAAACGCTGCGCCTGGGTTATAAACCAAGCGCCAGCCGAGCAGATCACCAATGACCGGGTGGTACTCAAAGAGCTCAAGGGATGTTTCGGCCCACCATTTGCTGGCCTGGTCGACCAGCACAATCAACACGGCGGAGAGCCCGGTGAGAAGGCGCAGTCTGTGATGACGCGGTGATGTGGCGAACACGTATTCTCCTGGGTGCGGCGGACCCATTGAGTATGACACGGCCCTGTGAGAGCTGGCTTAGCGCTGCGTGATGTCGTTGTTGAGTTGCCGCAGCGCTCCGGCAACAGCACGTTGTTCGCTCTTGCCAAGCGAGGACAACAGTGAGCGCTCTGCGTGAATGAGGTGCGACAGGGCAGCGTCGACGGCCTGAACGCCTGATGGCGTCAGGGTGACGACAACACCTCGGCCGTCATCCGGGTCAGCTGATCTGGTGACGAAGCCTCTCGCCTCGAGTTTCGTGAGGCGGTGGGTCAGAGCCCCCGAGCTGACCAGGGTTTCGTGCAGAAGGCTCTTTGGACTCATCCGGTAAGGCTCACCAGCTCGACGAAGGGCTGCTAGAACGTCAAACTCGAAGGACTCTAAGCCTGAGGAACGAAAGGCCTCCCGGCGGAAGTTCTCCACATATTTGGCAATCCGGGTGACGCGGGAGAGGACTTCCAGTGGGGACACATCGAGATCGGGGCGTTCTCTACGCCACGCGTGGACAATGCGGTCGACATCATCCCCTGAAACACTCACCCCACCATTATCGGACCTCTGGCAGACTAGGGGAGGCCTTCGGGCCATTCCGCCTTGGTGTAACGGCAG
>CAZQIH010000108.1:0-4038 GCA_964593715.1 uncultured Microbacteriaceae bacterium | reverse complement strand
CTGGAAGGTCAACCTTCTCGTTGCGAACGCTCACATTTATCAGGCTATCAGTTGGCGCTTGGGCCCCCGAGGCCTCTAGCGGGAGCGTTTGATTACGCCAAGCCCACCGAGTGCGCTAGCGAGCCCCGCTCCGTTGGGTGCCGACACCCACGGTGTGCTCTGGGGATACCTCGTCTTGTCCAGATGGTGGCGACCACCGGCGAGGAGTGCCTCTGGAGCGAGAAGTTCACGAATCGCGATGGCCCGCACGCTGTGTGGATGCCGCGCGGCAAACTCCCCGTAGATTTCCTCATCGTGCTGGCCATCATCGCCAATGAGAATCCAGCGGATTCCAGGGAATTCTGCGGCGAGCCGCTCAAGGTTGGTTGCCTTGTGTTCTCGACCGCTTCTAAACCAGCGATCGTGGGTGGGGCCCCAGTCGGTGAGCAAAAGCGGGCCGATCGGAAATAAGTGGCGGGTGAGGAAGCGGTGCAGTGTTGGGGCAACGTTCCACGCCCCAGTTGAGAGATACACCACCGGTGCGCCCGGGTTGTCTCTCACGAGCCTTTCCATGAGCACGGCCATTCCGGGAACAGCGCTACGAGCGTGTTCGTCCCGAACAAAGGAGTTCCATGCCGCCAGCAGCGGTCGCGGCAGCGCCGTCACCATCACCGTGTCATCGATGTCGCAGATGACACCAATGCGCGCCTCCGGCGAAACAACGGTGACTTTCGCGGTGGCTGGTTCTGAGTTTTCGGTGTGAAGAGTAAGGCTGTGCCAACCAGGGGAGAGCGTGACAGGAATGACGTGGTCGATCACGCCACCGCGGTCAGCCTCGAGGGTAAGAGAAAAGCCGTTGATCGTGATGTGGACCCGGGCGTTGGCAACCGGAACGCTCGTGAAGCTCCGCCATCCCCGAATCTTCTTGAGTTTTCCACGACTTGTCGTCCTGGTTTTTGTAAGCAGTACCCGACAGAAAACGCGGACTTGGGTAGTAGTGCCATACCCGGTGAAGGGCACAATCTGTTCGCGGTGACCGAGTGCTCGCGCCCAGCGAGCACGCTGGGTCAGATACCAGTCCTCGAAGCGCGAGGCGCCATGGGCACGTGGTGAGGGGTCTTCACTGCCTCGCGAACTCAACTCATCCACAGATGTAGTGTCCCAGATATTCCTGCCCAGCTGGTCCGCTAGGTTTGTCGCCGGCGCTTATCCAGCCGGGGAGAGTCCACACACCCTGGCGGTAAACATCTAGACTGAAAGCCGTGAATTTCTCACACATGAGGCTCCCGTGGGCGGGCCGAGAGGTTGTTTTTTCCCATGAACGTTGTAGCTAGCATCCCCGCACAGGCATCTTCCGTTTCGATTCGAGTGGAACCCGTTCAAGCTCGGAGCACAGCTCGCGTTAACGCTCTGCTCGACGCTGCACGAGACACCATCCATGACGTGGGTTACGAACTCCTCACCACCGCAATGGTTGCTGAGCGCGCTGGGGCCTCGATTGGCACGGTGTATCGGTACTTCCCAGACCGTGTTGCAGTACTCCAAGCTCTGGCTGCCAGAAACCTTGACCGTGTCACTCATGCCCTGGTCACGCGCCTCGAGCAGGAGAAGCCAGCCACCGTTGTCGCTGAAATAGACACGGTCGTTGACACTCTGGTGGATGTCTTCCGCAGCGAGAAAGGTTTCAGGTCCTTACGGGTGGGAGACGTGCTCGATATCCGCCCTGTGACCTCACCCCGGTCTGGCAACTCTGAGATTGCTCGCGTCATCAGTGACGATCTCCGCGAGCGCCTGGGGCTCCGTCTCGATTCTGCCGGACGCTTGGCCGTGGAGACCGCTGTTGATGTCATCGATGCCTTGTTGGGTCGCGCGTTCCTGCATTCAGACAAGGGCGACGGAACCCTGATTGATGAAGCGCGCCGGATGGCGCGCCTCGCTCTCGCAGACATCTAGTCCCGGGGTCGACCTCTCGGGCTTGGCCTGATTGACTAGAGGAAAGTCCGCTTGGTCCGATAACGCTGGGGATGTCCTGCCATGATTCGCTTTGAGCATGTCCGAAAGGAATACCCCGGCGGGGCTGAGGCGGTTCAAGATTTCAGCCTTGATGTGCCCACTGGCTCAATCACCGTGCTGGTTGGCTCGAGTGGGTGCGGGAAGACCACACTCTTGCGCATGGTCAATCGCATGGTTGACCCGAGCTCCGGGCGGGTGTTTATTGATGACACGGACGTTGCTTCATTGGACCCGGTGAAACTGCGTCGCAGTATCGGGTACGTGATGCAAAGTGGAGGCCTTATGCCCCACAAGACCGTTGCTGAGAACATTCAAACTGTCCAAAAACTCCGCGGGGTCAAGCCGGCTGTGCGTCTGGCTCGTGTTGATGAGCTGATGGCAACGGTGGGGCTTGATCCGGAGCTGCTTGGCCGCTATCCAGCCCAACTCTCCGGTGGTCAGCAGCAGAGAGTGGGTGTGGCTCGGGCTCTTGCTATTGACCCAAACATCCTGCTCATGGACGAGCCCTGTGGTGCGGTGGACCCGCTGGTGCGCTCGGATCTCCAGCAGGAGTTGCTCGCTGTCCAGAAAAAGCTTGCCAAGACGGTGTTGTTTGTCACCCACGACATCGACGAAGCATTCCTCTTGGGCGACCAGGTCGCAATTCTTGATACTGGCGGCGTAGTGATCCAGAAGGGCGCACCGGCGGACATTCTTGCGGCTCCGGCCAATGATTTTGTCGAGGCCTTTGTCGGGGCTGATCGTGGCAAGCGGGCACTCCACATCGAGAACCGCGGCGGACAGCGCATTGTTGTCGATTCCGATCAGCGGGTCGCCGGCCGTTTGGTGGAAGGCCCCTAGCGTGGACTGGGTTCTCGACAACCTTGATCTGATTGGGGCACTGACCCTTGATCATCTGCGGCTCTCGCTGATCCCTATCGTGCTTGGCGTCGTGATTGCGATTCCGCTGGGGTGGTTGGCTCATCGTTTTGCGTGGTCGAAAACGCTGATACTGAGCGCGGTGGGGTTGCTCTACACAATCCCCTCGCTGGCCCTGTTTATGTTGATTCCCCCGCTGGTGGGCATTTCGGTCTTGAGCGAAGCAAACGTCATCATTGCCTTGACCGTCTACGCGGTGGCCATCATGGTGCGCACGGCATCCGATGCGTTTGCGAGCATTGAGCCGACGTCGCTACGTGCCGCTACCGCCCTGGGTTATGCCGAATGGGGCAGGTTCTTCTCGATTGAGTTGCCACTGGCAGGCCCCGTCCTGCTTGCGGGCGTTCGTGTGGTGGCGGTCAGTACAGTCAGCATGGTCACCGTCGGGGTGTTGGTGGGGGTCCAGAGCCTGGGCTACTTCTTCACCGATGGCTTCCAGAGGCGAATCATTGCCGAGGTTGCCACCGGCGTCGTGATGACCGTGGTCATCGCGCTCCTTCTTGACGCGCTCCTCATCGTCCTCGGCCGTCTGCTGATGCCGTGGAGCCGGGCCGCGGCTGCCTCGCAGAGAGCCGGGGTTCGCTAAATGGATGTACTTCTGGATGCCCTCTTGTGGCTATCTCACGCCGAGCAGTGGACCGGTCCGGGCGCTATTCCCCAGCGCGTGGTGGAGCACCTCTACTACAGCGGTCTCGCTGTGGTCCTGGCAGCGCTGATTGCTGTTCCTACCGGGTACTTCGTTGGCCACACCAATCGGGGCTCAACGTGGTTGGTGGGCCTGGCGGGGGCTGCTAGGGCGTTGCCCTCGTTTGGGCTGATTCTGCTTCTGGTGTTGCTACTTGGCGTGAACGGTCGAGAGATCGCAGCGGTGTTGGCGCTCGTGATCCTGGGAATTCCGCCGCTCTTGGCCGGCGCGTATTCCGGGATTCACCAAATACCGCGAACCGTAATTGATGCAGCCAGGGCGCAGGGGATGACCGAATGGCAGATTCTCTGGAGGGTCGAAGCGCCCCTGTCGCTGCCCGTTCTTCTCGGAGGTGTGCGCCAATCCGTCCTGCAAATTGTTGCCACTGCCACCCTCGTGGCTTATGTGGGGTTGGGCGGCCTCGGGTCCGACATCATCCGGGG
>CAZQIH010000107.1:0-4045 GCA_964593715.1 uncultured Microbacteriaceae bacterium | reverse complement strand
AGATGCGGGTGCACCGAAGCAACGGGGTCCCCCGCGTGCGAATGCGCGGTCAGTGTCAGTGCACCAACTTCCGGGTGATCAGCCAGAAGGCGCGCCACTTCACCACCGGCGTAGCCGCTGGCGCCGGCGATAGCAACGCGCAAAGTCATAACGACAACCTTAGACCAGTTATTGAACCTAGGGCAGGGTGTTTACCCGCGAAGTACTGCGCCGAATTTTGTGGCGGCAAGAGCGACGCCCCGCTCCCTCGCCTCTGTTGCCTCAGCCTGGGTAAGGGTTCGATCGGTGGCACGGAATCGAAGTGCAAAGGTCAAGGAGCGCTGACCGGCGTCAATTCCCTCACCTCGATAGTCATCCACAAGAAATGCTGATTCGAGTAACTCGCCACAGCCCTCCACCAGAACATCGTGAAGCGCAGCGGCGGGAACATCGAGGGCGGCAACGAGGGACACGTCTTGGGTTGCCGCTGGATAAATCGACAGCGGGTGCGCGACATGGGGCTCTTGACCGCGAGCTGCAATCAGTGCGTCAACATCAATCGAGAACAATGAAACCCGACCCACAAGGTCACGCGCTTTGGCAATGCGAGGGAGTAATTCGCCCACAAAACCGACCACAGTCTCGCCGACGAGAAGCTCGGCAAAGCGACCGGGGTGAAAAGCGGGATGCGTAGCTTGAGAAAGGCCGAGCTCGGCACCGGCGGCCCTGGCTGCCGTGCGGGCAGCATCGAGGGCATCCGCCACCTCGAATGCTCTCGCCTTCGAGCCGGGAGTCTTTTCGAGGGCGTTACCCAGGAACACACCGGTCACATTCCAGGGCTGGTGGCCCGTTGAAGCATAAAGCTCAGCAGTGACGGTCGAGTCGGGTTTCTTGGCGCCCTCAGGAATGTCGATGGTGCCAAGTGGTCCGGACTCAGTGCGAAAAACAAGACCAACCTCATAGAGGGCCAGGGATGTGAAGCCACGGGACAAATTGCGCTGGGCCGTTTCCAATAACCCGGGAACCAGGCTTACCCGCATCCGATTCACCAAAGAGTCAAGAGCATTGGCAAGGACTACGTCTCTCTCGGTCTGACCGAAGAGCACGTTGTCGTCATGGGAAACAAAGGGGTACGTCAGAACTTCGGTCATCCCGGCAGCAGCCAAGGAATTCACGATCCGTCGCCTCGTTGCCTGGGCGTGGCTAAGTCCACGACCAGACGGTGCTGGCGGAAGCGCGGAGGGAATCTTGTCGTAGCCGACAATCCGCGCAACCTCTTCCACCAAGCCAGGCGCGTCAACAATATCGGGGCGCCAGGATGGCGGTGTCACGGTGAGACCCGCGTCCGTCTCGACCACCACCGCGCCAATCGAGCGCAGAATTTCAGTAGTGGACGAGCGATCCACTTCCATCCCCGTCAGCGCCATCACAGCATCGTGAGCGAGGTGAACAGAGGGGTACTGGCCAGCGCCTGGCTCAAAAACAGAGGCGCCGAGAGTGTCTCTGGTTCCGCCGGCGTAGCGCTCCAACAATTCCACGGCTCGCTCGGCGGCAGCAGCGGCCACCATCGGGTCAACGCCGCGCGCAAAGCGCTTGGATGCTTCGCTTGGCAACTTGTGGCGTCTAGCGGTGCGGGCTATGGAGACCTGATCGAAGCCGGCCGCTTCGATCAGAACGTCGCGGGTTGCATCGCTAATCTCGGTGGACAGGCCACCCATCACCCCGGCAAGCCCGATCGCTCCAGAGCCATCCGTAATCAGAAGGTCTTCCGGATCTAGGCTGCGCTCAAGCCCATCCAAAGTCGTGAGCTTCTCCCCCGGTTGTGCTCGACGAACGGTTATTCCACCGGTGAGACGATTGAGGTCATAGCCGTGCAAGGGTTGCCCCATCTCGAGCATCACGTAGTTGGTGATGTCGACTGGCAACGAGATTGAGCGAATCCCGGCAAGCACCAGCCTCGCGACCATGAACGGCGGAGTCGGCAGGGTGGGGTCAATACCGCGCACCGTTCGGGCCACAAAAGCGTGGCAGCCCTGCCTCCCACGAATCGGGGCCCCGTCCGAGAGAGCAACCTCGAAACCGGACCCATCGACCGGGGCGGAGGCAAGAGCTGGGTCGCGGAAGCTGGCTCCGGTCGCGTGATGGTATTCGCGGGCGATTCCGCGAATCGAGAGCGCGTAGCCCCGATCTGGTGTCACATTGACTTCCACCGCGACATCGTCAAGGCCGAGCAGACTAATCGCATCGGTGCCAACCTCAGCAGAAACGCCCATGGTGACTAACCGCAGGATCCCCGTGTGGTCATCGCCAAGCCCAAGCTCTTTGGCGGAGGCGATCATGCCATCCGAGACATGCCCGTACGTGCTTCTAGCAGAAATCGGAAACGGTCCAGGCAAAACCGACCCCGGCAAAGCCACGACAACGTGGTCGCCAACCACAAAGTTGTGGGCCCCACAAACGATCCCCCGAACAGCGGGAGCATCAGGCGCGTCGTTAGCCGCCACCCTTACCTGGCACCAGCGAATCGTCTTCCCATTGCTTTGGGGCTCGTCGACAAAATCGAGAACCTCCCCAACAACCACGGGGCCCGTGATCTCGAAGCGGTGAATCGCTTCTTCTTCCAGGCCTACTGAGACCAGCGCCTCATGAACAGACTCGGGGGTGGCATTTGCCTGCACGTCAACATATTCGGCAAGCCAGGACAGTGGGACGCGCACTAGACCACCATCCCGAACTGACCAGAGAATCGAACATCGCCCTCGACCATGTCGCGCATGTCCTGCACGTTGTTTCTGAACATGAGCGTGCGCTCGATGCCCATACCAAAGGCAAAGCCCTGATATTCCTCGGGGTCAATCCCGGCCGCGCGCAAGACGTTGGGGTTCACCATGCCACAGCCACCCCACTCAATCCACCGCGCTCCCCCACTAAAGGTTGGGTGCCAAATATCGAGCTCGGCGCTGGGTTCCGTGAAGGGGAAATAGTTGGGGCGGAGCCGAATCTTCGCTTCGTCGCCAAACATCGCGCGCGCTAGATGTTCCAGCGTCCCGCGAAGGTGAGCCATGGTGAGGTTCTTATCAATGGCGATGCCCTCGATCTGGTGAAACACCGGGGTATGGGTGGCATCAAGCTCATCGGTTCGGTACACCCGTCCGGGAGCGACCACGTAGACCGGCAACTCCCGCTCCAGAAGTGAACGAATTTGGACGGGGCTCGTGTGAGTCCGCAACACCATGTGGCGCTCCACCGGCTCCACAAAGAATGTGTCTTGCATCGCCCGAGCGGGGTGATCAGCGTCGAAGTTCAACGCATCAAAGTTGAACCACTCGTGCTCGAGCTCTGGGCCCTCGGCAATCTCCCATCCCATGGAGACAAACACATCGGCCATGTCTTCCATGAGTACGCTCAGTGGGTGCCTGGCTCCTTGGTGCCGTCTGGCGCCAACAGCCGTCATATCGAGAGCCTCCTCGTGGAGGCTCGCAGCTTCTTCGGCGGCCTCGAGGAGGGCTTCTGCCCTCTGGTAGGCAACGTTCACAGCGCCTTTGGCTTCACCCATGAGCTTGCCTGCCTCGGCCTTCCGATCTGCAGGCACATCACGCAGGGTCGCGTTGAGCAATGACAGCTCTGATCGCTCTCCGAGGTGGGCGGTCTTCTCCTTCTTCAGGGCATCCAGTGTCGTCGCGCGCGCGAAGGCGTCCACCGCTGCCGCAACAGCTGAAGCGACGCTTTCTGCAGAAATTTCATGAGACGAGGACACGAGCGCCAAGTCTACAAGCCCTGCGGGCTAGCGTCGCTTGGCAAAGGCCGACTCGTACAACAACACTGCGGCGGCGGTCTGCAGGCTCAACGATTCTGCCTGGCCAAAGATTGGCACCGACACCACGCCATCGGCCAACGCTTCATCCTCATCACTCAGGCCGTGCGCTTCGTTGCCAAGCAGCCACGCGACCGGTTTCGCAAGAGCGCCTGATTCACGAAGCTCACTCAAGCTTTGGCCGGCTGCATCAGTGGCGAGTACGGAGACTCCGGCAGCGCGAAGTGCAGCAATCGTCTCGCCCACATCCCC
>CAZQIH010000106.1:0-4121 GCA_964593715.1 uncultured Microbacteriaceae bacterium | reverse complement strand
GATGACCCCGAGGATGCGGAAGAAGGTTGCGTAAGTGGCAACAGCCTCAACCAGCCACGACCACAACTCGCCTAGATCCATGCCTCCACCCTACGCCGGTGTTGCGTCAGAGTCGCGAGCTTGCACAGCAAGCGCACGCTTCACCCCAGCAAGGTTTTCCTCTACGATGCGGCGAAGAGCGGGAATGTTCGGGTGTGTTGCCAGCCATTGTTCGCTCGCAGCGACGAGACCCTCGCTCACCAGAGGCCCTCCACTATGTATTCGGCAATCTTGTAGGTCCGCTCCGCCCAAATCTGCTCCAGCATCGCGAAGTAGGGTTCGACCAACTCTTCGAGGTCTCGCTGGTCGTTGACCACGTCGTAGCCGAGCGTGAGGGAGCGCACGATGGCGTTGGGGATATTGGCATCCTCGGTGAGGCGTTCGAACACCGCGCGCTTAGAGGCCGCCCCGGGCAGAAGCGACTGCGCACGTGCCGCCGCTTGCTGGCCATTGGAGGTGTTGTCGGTGGCAAGGGCCGCTTCGATGTCAGAGGGGGTCGCCCCGCCACACAGTGCTAGTCCTGCCAACAACTCCCATTCCAGGTCCGTATCGATGGCAAGCCCGGGGAGGGTTTTTTCCCCTGCGCGTAGTTGTGTCAACAACTCACGGTGTTCTGGGGTGCTGGCAAGCCCGCAGAACGCTTTGACCAATTGGAACTGACTGTCGCTGCCTGCCTCGGCGCTCTCGGCCAACGACCACACCGCGCTTCCAGCCTCGGCGAGCGCCCTTGCGCGCCTCGACGGGGCGACATAGTTGCGCACCACGAGGGCTAGCTGCCCGAGTGCGGTGCGCACGGTGGTGCTCTCTGTCTCGTGGCCAATGTTTCCGAGCACCAAGTCGATGAAGTCTTGAGGTGGAATCTCTGCATCCCTGGTGGCATCCCACATGCTGCCCCAGACCAGGGCGCGCGCGAGCGGGTCTTCGATTGCCGAGAGGTTCTTGATTGCGAATGCCTGGGACTGTGGGTCCAGGCGAATCTTTGTATACGCAAGATCGTCATCGTTGATAAGGATGAGATCGGGTCGGGCTACCCCGATGAGCTCGGAGATCGTTGTTGTTGCCCCATCCGCATCGAGTTCGATGCGGTGGTGGCGCCTGGTAACGCCGTCCTTATCGGCGTTGTAGAGACCGATAGCGAGTCGGTGTGGTCGCAGGGTGGGCCACTCCGCCGGTGCGCTTTGCCGAAGCTCGGCTGACGCGATCACACCCTGGTCGTCAACCTCGAGTGCTGGAACCATCGTGTTGACTCCTGCGGTTTCCAGCCACACCGAACTCCAGTGTCCGAGCTCGCGTCCGCTGGTGGCTTCGAGCTCGCTCAACAAATCCGCAAGAACAGCATTGCCCCACTGGTGCTTGAGAAAGTAGTTGTGGACGCCGGTGAAGAAGGCTTCTTCGCCTACCCAGGCCACCAACTGCTTGAGCACCGACCCGCCCTTGGCGTAGGTGATGCCATCGAAATTGACTTGAACATCCTCGATGTCTCGGATGTTGGCCACAATCGGGTGGGTGGAGGGAAGCTGGTCTTGACGGTAGGCCCAGCTTTTCTCCATTGCGTGGAAGGTGGTCCACGCGTGGGTCCACTCGGTTGCCTCAGCGGTCGCGATGGTGGAGGCCCACTCGGCGAAAGATTCGTTGAGCCAGAGATCGTTCCACCAGCGCATTGTGACAAGATCGCCAAACCACATGTGGGCGAGCTCGTGCAGGATGGTCACCACGCGGCGCTCGCGAACGGCGTCGGAAACCTGGGAGCGGAACACGTAGGTCTCCGTGAATGTCACCGCTCCTGCGTTCTCCATCGCCCCGGCGTTGAATTCGGGGACGAAGAGCTGGTCGTACTTCTCAAACGGGTAGGCGACCCCGAACTTCTCCTCGAAGTAGGCGAAGCCCTTTTTGGTGATGTCGAAAATGTAGTCGGCATCGAGGAATTCGGACAGTGATGCCCTGGCATAAACGCCCAAGGCAATCGTTGCTCCGCTAGAGCTGATCAGCTCGTCGCGCACCACGGTGTAGGGGCCTGCGACGAGGGCTGTGATGTACGAGGAGATTCGTGGAGTGGGGGAGAAAACCCAGGTGGCACTAGCGCCCTCGACGTCTGGCGTGGGGCTTGGTTGGTTGGAGACGACCTGCCAGGTGGCCGGTGCATGAATGGTGAACTGGAATGTGGCTTTGAGGTCTGGCTGCTCAAAAACCGGGAACACTCGCCTGGAGTCGGGAACCTCGAACTGAGTGTAGAGATACACCTCACCGTCAACGGGGTCCACAAACCGGTGGAGTCCCTCGCCGCTGTTGGTGTACTTATGCTCCGAGACAATGACGAGGGTGTTCCACTCGTCGAGGTTCTCTAGGGAGATTCGAGAATCGGCAAAGACGCTCGCGGGGTCGAGGGCGCGACCGTTGAGGCTTACCTGGTGCACTGCCTCCGCGATGATGTCGATGAAACTTGATGCGCCGGAAGTTGCCTGAAAGGTGACCTCGGTGGTGGTCTGGAAAGTGGGAGAGCTTGCCACCTCGCGCAGGTCGATGTCAATCAGATAGCTCTCCACGTGGAGGAGGCTTGACCGTGTGGTCGCCTCGTCGCGAGTCAGATTTTCACCGGGCACCATGAACTCCTTGAAAACGCGTGGGGGCTGGAGCCCCGTGGAAAGCACAACACTCTGGCCTCCTAGCCTAGAGCGTGGCGTGGACCGAGTGAGGCGGAGTACTAAGCGCGGTTAGTGTCGGCGTCGATGGTGATGGCTACCTCTTCAGGAAGCTCTTCCGCTGCTCCGCCACCCTTAGTGATGAGCTTGGTCTCTGCCGTGAGTTTGGGAGGCTGAATGTTCGTGATTTCCATGTCGACCTCGGTCGCAGCCTGGCGCATGCGCTGCAGGTAGTCATTGAGGTAACCCTGCTGGCGACGAACGTCGCTGAGTTGGCTTTCGGTGTCGGAGAGCATGGTGCCCACCAACTCTTCGGTGTCCCTGGCAATTGCGCGGGAGCGCTGCACTGTCTCAGAAATCAGACGCTCAGCGTAGGAGCGGGCTTCCTTGGTGAGTTCGTCAGCGCGACGCTGTGCGGTTTCGAGAACCGTGTCCGCTTCCTGGCCAAGGTCCGCAGCGCGCTTGGCGGCGTTCTGGACGTGCTCATCAGCCTGCTGGTAGGCCTTCTGGGCGTAGTTGTCGGCCTCTTCGTGGATGGCAGCGCGCGCACGCTCCGCCTCATCGATCTGCTGGCGAATGCTCGTGTCGGTGGCCACAGCGCGTTCTTGGGCGGCGTGCAGCAGTTCTGAAGCTTCACGCTTGACCTGCTCAACCTGGCGCGACGCCTCGGCCTTGATTTCAGACACCTGCTTTTCAGCCTGGCTAATCATCGTTGCAGCAGCGCGCTCGGCGCGGGTACGGGTGTTGGTAGCCTTCGCAATTTCGTCCGCAGCTTGCTGACGCAGCTGTGCTGCTTCGCGCTCTGTCTCGAGACGCAATTCCTCTGATGCGCGCTGCGCTTCGGAGAGAATCTTCCGAGATTCTTTGGCCGCTGACTCACGAACACGCGTTGCTTCGCTCCGCGCGTTTCCAAGAACCTCGGCAGCTTCCGCAGCTGCCTCCTGGGTGATCTTCTTCGACTGCTCTTCGGCGAGACGAAGGGTCTCCTCGAAGGCAGTACCGAGTTCGGAGAAACTGGGCTTCGCGCGGGAGGCGCGGTCATTCGCATCTGCGGCTTCACGGGAGAGGCGCTGGATGGTGCGAGCGTTCTCGGCACGCTCATTTTCAAGCCGCTCAAGGCGGTCGGTGAGCTCGCGCACGTAGCGCGCAACATCGTCGGTATCGTAACCGCGCACGGCCCGACGGAAATCTGGAATGCTCACACTAGGCTCCTCGGCATAGAACCCCATAAGAATAGGGCAAAAACACGACTTTCGTTTGCCCGAAAACTAAATCGTTGTCGATTAGTGCTCCCAGTGGAGGGATTTAGACTCTGGGGATGCGAATTCACATTGCCACCGACCATGCGGGCCTCGAGTTTAGTCGGGACTTAGTCGATCATTTGGGCCACGAAGGCCATGACGTTGTCGATGCGGCGGGCGACGAAGCCTTCCGCCGCCTCGC
>CAZQIH010000105.1:0-4235 GCA_964593715.1 uncultured Microbacteriaceae bacterium | reverse complement strand
CCGGAGCCAATGTGACGCAGTTGGCCGATGCCATCGGCCACGATGCTCGCATCGGTCGCAGGTTTTTGAACGCCGGTGTGGGGTTTGGCGGAGGCTGCCTCCCCAAAGACATCCGCGGGTTTGTTGCCCGCGCCGAGGAACTCGGCGTCGGTCAATCCCTATCGTTCCTGCGCGATGTTGATGCGATCAACCTGCGCCGCCGGGGTCGTGTGCTCGACATCCTCATCGAAGAGCTCGGGGACCTCACCGGCAAGACCATCGCTGTGTGGGGGATGGCCTTCAAGCCCGACAGTGACGACATCCGCGACTCTCCCGCACTCGACATCACCGAATCCCTGGCACGAGCGGGCGCAACCGTTGTTGCGGCTGACCCTGCGGCCCTCGCGCCCGCCCAGCGTCGGATGGCGCAGTCCGGTTTATCGGATTCCATCTCACTCACCGACGACCACATGGAAGCAGCCCGCAATGCGGATGCTCTTGTCATTGCGACCGAGTGGAAGCACTTCTCCGAAGCAAACCCCGTTGAGGTCGCCGGATTACTGGCAACCGCGCTCGTTATCGACGGGCGCAACTGCCTAGATAGTGACGCCTGGAAGGCGGCGGGATTCCGCTATCGCGGAATGGGCCGTTCTTAGTCCACCCAATCGAAGGTGCGGGTAACCGCCTTCTTCCACTGCGCGAGTAGCTTCGCACTCGTCTCCGCAGGCATCTCGGGCACAAACCGCTTGTCTTCTGCCCACTTGCCACGCAGTTCGTCACGGCTGCTCCAGTAGCCAACGGCAAGACCCGCCACATAGGCGGCCCCAAGAGCAGTCGTCTCCGCCACCTGAGGCCTAATAACGGGGACTCCCAAAATGTCCGCCTGGAACTGCATGAGGGTCTCGTTCTTCACCATTCCGCCATCGACCTTCAGCTCAGTGAGGTCAACGCCGGCATCGGCGTTGACGGCGTCAAGTACTTCACGGGTTTGGAAGGCGGTTGCCTCCAAAGCGGCTCGTGCGATGTGACCCTTGTTGATGAAACGGGTGAGACCGACGATGACGCCTCTGGCGTCCGAGCGCCAGTAAGGAGCAAAAAGGCCAGAGAAGGCTGGGACGACATAGCAGCCACCGTTGTCGGGAACGCTCGCGGCAAGCGCCTCAACCTCGGACGCTTCCGAGATGAGGCCCAGGTTGTCGCGCAACCACTGGATGAGCGAACCAGTGACCGCGATTGAGCCCTCCAGCGCATAGCGGGGGGCCTCATCGCCTAGTTGGTAAGCCAGGGTGGTCAACAATCCATTCTTGGAATGCACGGGCTTCTCCCCGGTGTTGACGATCAGGAAGTTTCCGGTGCCATAGGTGTTCTTGGACTCACCGGCATCAAAGGCCGCCTGACCAAAGGTGGCAGCCTGCTGGTCACCCAAGATTCCAGAAATCGGAACTTCACGAAGGAGGCTGGACGAGTGCGCGTGGCCATAAATCTCCGACGATGATCGGATTTCAGGAAGCAACGAGGCAGGAATTCCCCACGCAGCGATCAAATCCTTGTCCCAGGCGCAGGTCTCCAAGTCCATCAGTAGCGTGCGACTGGCGTTAGTGACATCGGTGGCGTGCACGCCACCGTCAACCCCGCCCGTCAGATTCCACAAAACCCAGGTGTCGGGTGTGCCAAAGGCTAGTTCCCCGGCTTCAGCAGCTGCTCTGGCACCCTCGACGTTGTCGAGAATCCAGACAATCTTGCTCGCTGAGAAGTAGGTGGCTAGTGGCAGACCGGTTTTCTTCCGAAATAGCTCACTGCCGTGAGAGGCCTCGACGGCGTCGATCAAGTCCTGAGTTCTGGTGTCCTGCCAGACCAGCCCGTTATAGACGGGCTCGCCAGTCTTGCGGTTCCAGATGATGGCGGTCTCACGCTGGTTGGTGATGCCAATGCCTGCGATGTCGTGCCTGGTGAGCTGGGCTCGGGAGAGAGCCTCGCCGGAAACCTCGCGAACGTTGACCCAAATTTCCATCGGATCGTGCTCGACCCAACCCGCTTGGGGAAAAATCTGCTGGTGTTCCCGCTGGCTTGAGGAGACAATTTTGCCATCGTGGTCAAAAATGATGGCCCTAGAGCTCGTCGTTCCCTGGTCAATAGAGAGTATGTAAGAGCCCACGGATAACCTCATCGTCATTATTGGCGGCCCATTTTCAGGCCATAAACCGTATAGTGAAGCATAGTAAACGTGCTCCGGGGTCAGTGAAAATCTGAACCGGCGGTGATAGTCCGCGACCCGACTGCAAAGAAATTTGTTGGCGGTTGACTGGGTGGAACTCCCAGACCGACGGTAATAGTCCGGATGAGAGGAGACGTGAACGTAAGGCTGGAATTTTTCTAGCCTGGTTGTGCTTTGCCTTCCCCGGAGACTCCCCCTACTGGAGTAGAGAACCGGATGAACGCCAAGACCTCCCCGTCTGTTGCCTGGGCAACAGCGATGGTTCGCGCCCTGGAACTGGCCACCAAGGGGCCACTGACTGGTGCCAACCCGCGGGTTGGCTGTGTTCTTCTCGATAGCGAGGGCGCCATCTGCGCTGAAGGGTGGCACGAGGGGTCTGGCACACCACATGCCGAAGTGATGGCGCTAGCCAACGCTCGAGCTGCCGGTATGTCGACTAAGGGCCTCACAGCTGTTGTGACATTGGAGCCCTGCGCACACACCGGCAAGACTGGGCCGTGCGCAGAGGCGCTGCTCGAGGCAGGAATCTCTCGGGTGGTCTTTCGTGTCGACGACCCTGGCGTTGACTCCAGCGGTGGCGCAAAGATGTTGGAGAACGCTGGCATCGAAGTGATCCGCGGTGTCATGAATCAGGAGGGACTGGCGCTCATCGAGCGCTGGCACCACTCTGTGAGTGCAGCGCGACCCTGGGTGACCCTCAAATGGGCAATGTCCTGGGATGGTCGTGCCGCAGCTGCTGATGGCACGAGCCAGTGGATTACAGGCCCGGCAACACGGGAGAAGGTTCACCAGGACCGTTCCGAACACGATGCGATCGTGGTCGGAACTAACACCGTTCTGGTCGATGACCCGAGCTTGACCGCGAGAACCTCCAGCGGGAATCTCTACGATCACCAGCCCCTCGCAGTGGCAGCCGGCAACACCGAGCTGCCAGCCACAGCCAAAGTTCGCGCTCACCCGGGCGGTTTTCGCCACGTGCCAGGTCATGACCCACTCGCACTCCTGACAGACCTGTTTGCCGAGGGTATTCGCAGTGTCTATGTCGAGGGCGGCCCGACTCTGGCAAGTGCATTCATCGAGGCTGGCGTTGTCGACGAGATCCACATCACGGTCGGACCAATGCTGATTGGTGGCACGAATACTGCAGTTCACGACTTAGGAATTAGCACGATGTCCGAGGCAATCGGCCTCGATATTCGAGACATCACCAGACTCGGTGACGACATAGTCGTCACCGCCAGACCCCGCAGCGGAAAGTAGACGTCAATGTTCACAGGACTCATCGAAGAAATTGGCACCATCAAGGCCATCACCGACAAGGGTGACGGCGCTGAAGTTAGCGTGGGGGCCTCGTTGGTGCTCACTGATGTGTCGCTTGGCGACTCAATTTCGGTGAGCGGTGTGTGTCTGACGGTGACGCACTTTGATTCAGAGCACTTCCTTGCTGACGTGATGAAGGAAACCCTCAACCAATCTGCCGCAGCGAAATGGGCCCCCGGCGTGCCGGTCAACCTGGAGAGAGCCGCTCGTGTCGGGGATCGTCTCGGAGGTCACATTGTCCAAGGACACGTTGACGCGACAGCTCAGGTGTTGGAGGTTCGACCTGGTGACCAGTGGCAAGTGGTGAAGGTGTCCTTGTCCCCAGAGATTGCACCGTTGGTCGCGCACAAGGGATCCATCACCATCGATGGAGTCTCGCTGACGGTGTCTGCGGTGGGAAAAGACTGGGCTGAGGTCTCGCTGATTCCCGAAACGCTGAGCGCAACAACCCTGGGCCGGGCCGTGGTGGGAGACGTCGTCAACATTGAGACCGATATCCTTGCGCGTCAGGTACTTCGCCTCAAAGAATTCATCGTTCAGGAGACCCTCGCATGAGCATCGGCACGATCGCAGAGGCACTCGAGCATTTGAGGCTCGGTCGCCCGGTCATTGTGGTTGATGACGAAGCGCGGGAAAACGAGGGCGACATCATTCTCAGTGCCCAGCTAGCAACGCCCGAGTGGGTGGGCTGGACGATCCGACACTCCTCCGGGTATCTCTG
>CAZQIH010000104.1:0-4239 GCA_964593715.1 uncultured Microbacteriaceae bacterium | reverse complement strand
GAGGACATCAGCCCTAGAGCGAGCTGAGTGCGTCGTCCATGACGGCGACCGCTTCGCGAAGCTGGTCATCGGTGATGACCACTGGGGGCAGGAACCGCAATACGTTACCGAAGGTGCCAGCAGTCAGGATCAACACGCCGTTGTGCAAAGAGTGAGTCTGCACTGCCTTGGTCACATCGGAGGCTGGCTTGCCAGAGATGGGGTCAACAAACTCGAGTGCCAGCATCGCACCCATGCCTCGAACGTCGCCAATGACGGGGTGCTTCTTCTGCAGCTCGAGCAACAGTGGCTTGAGGGTTGCCTCAACGCGCTTGGCTTCACCCAAGAGGTTGCGCCGTTCCACCTCGTTGAATACTGCGACCACTGCAGCGGAGGAGACCGGGTTTCCACCGAAAGTTCCCCCGAGGCCTCCGGGGTGAGACGAATCCATGATCTCGGCGCGGCCGGTGACAGCGGCGATCGGCATACCGCCACCGATGCCCTTCGCGCTAGTGATCAGGTCAGGCTCGATCCCAAAGTGCTCGCTGGCAAAATATGCACCGGTGCGGGCCATACCGCTTTGGACCTCGTCGGAGACATAGACAATTCCATTGGCGTTACACCAGTCGACGAGCGCCTTGAGATAACCCTCAGCGGGGACAATAAACCCGCCCTCTCCCTGAATCGGCTCGACCACGAGGCAGGCAATCTGGCTTGCGCCCACGCGCTTCTCTAGGTGGGTGATGGTGCGCTCAGCAGCCTCGGCGCCGGTAAGACCATCGTGGAAGGGCGAAGAGTTAGGCGCGTGGTGCACAGAGCCAGCTAGGGGACCAAAGCCCGTGCCGTAGGGGTGCATGTTGTAGTTCATCGAGGCCGTAAGGTTCGTGCGGCCGTGATAGCCGTGGTGAAGTACCGCGATTTCGGTGCGGCCGGTGTGCTTTCGGGCAATTTTCACGGCGTTTTCGACGGCCTCTGCACCTGAGTTAACCAGGACAGACTTCTTCGCGAAGTTACCGGGAGTGTGCTTGGCGAGAAGCTCGCAGACGGCGATATAGGGCTCATAGCCAGCGACGGCGAAGAGGGTGTGCGTCACCTTGGACACCTGGTCGGTCACGGCCTGGGCAAGCGCTTCGTTCGTGTGACCGATCGTCATCACACCGATGCCGCCAGTGAAGTCGATGAACTGGTTCCCATCAACATCCACTACAAGGGCGTCGTGGGCGTGGTCGACATAAATCGGGAAGGTGGCCGAGACGCCAGCCGAGACTGCTGCCACCCGCCTGGCGTGAAGTTTTTGGGACTCGGGGCCAGGAATTTCCGTGACGATGCGCCTGGACGATGATGAGGCAACCCGGGGGGAAAGAGTGTCAGTCATAAACCCACAGTGTAGACCGGTAACCTCGGAGAATCATTGAGCGTCTTGGAGATGGAGAAGCCATGTCAGGCCACCACTACGAGGTCTCGCTCACGTGGACTGGGAACCGCGGGAGTGGCACCAGCGGTTACAAAGAGTACGGTCGCGACCACGTCGTGAGCGCGCCCGGCAAACACGACATTGAGGGCTCGGCGGACAAGACTTTCTTCGGTGATCGGGATCGGTGGAATCCCGAAGAGTTGCTGATTGCGGCGCTCTCTCAGTGCCACATGCTGAGCTTCCTGCACGTGGCAGCGGACGCAGGTGTCGTGGTCGTTGGATACAAAGACCACGCATCTGGAACTCTCGAGGTGAATTCGGAGGGCGGCGGTCGCATGACCGAGGTCCGGTTGGCCCCCGAGGTTGAGATTGTCGGTCGACCCCCCGAGTCGATGGACGCCCTTCACCACAGGGCGAGCGAGTTGTGCTTTATCGCCAACTCGGTCAACTTCTCGGTCACCCATCACCCGAGCGTTCGGGTCGCCGGCTCGCTTTGATAAGCGGGCGTCAAGCTGTCAAGATAGCGGGGTCGCACGGCGCGACGTCGTGGAAGGCAATCGTGAATAAATTCGCAAGCCTCGCACTGTGTGCGAGCGTACTTTTGGTCGTATCTGGTTGCTCTAACGACGCCACCGAAGAGGTTGCCGCCGTTTCCGAGCTTGCCGAGGGCTGCACGCCCAGCGGCGAGGTTGTTGAGTCGATCACCGTCGCCGGTGACTTCGGCGCCCGGCCTGAGGTCACCTTTAATGCTCCCCTCGAGGTAACGGCGACCCAACGCGCTGTCGTCTCTGAAGGAGATGGCGAATTAGTGGAAAACGGTGACGACGTTGTTGTCGATTACGCGTTGTTCAACGCAACCACCGGAGCCAGCATTGAAGATTCCGGCTATGACGAGTTCAGCCCCACCGTTTTGCGCGTGGACACGGCTGCGCCGGTCTTCTTGGGAGTTTCACTCACCACTGCGTGCTCGAGTGTTGGGTCGCGTGTCGTCGGAGTGATTCCAGCCGCTGAGGCGTTTGGTCCAGAGGGTGCCCCGGAGTTTGGCCTTGAAGCAGGACACGGTCTGGTTTTTGTTGTTGATGTGATTTCCATCAAGCCCCCCGCAGCCCCACCGCTGGATCGTATTGAGGGCGAAGCGAGTGACCCGGGTGAGGGCTTCCCCTCGGTGGAGTATGCCGAGTCCGGCGAGCCCACCGTGGTTATTCCAGAGGGTGATGTTCCCGCTGAGTTTGCTCTGTCCACAGTCATCACCGGCACAGGCGCTGAGGTGGGCGCCGGTGACATTGTCGTGGTCCAGTACCACGGTGTGAACTGGAACACCGGTGAGGTTTTTGATTCCAGCTGGTCCAGAAATGAGCCGGCCACCTTCCCCACCGGTGGGGTCATTCCAGGATTCCGCGACGGTCTAATCGGTCAGACAGTCGGATCCCGCGTCATCATCGTGATTCCCCCGGAGCTGGGTTACGGACCCTCCGGTGGAACAGGGGATGGGGCGATTGGTGCTGAAGACACCATTGTCTTCGTCGTCGACATTCTCGGAGTTCAGTAACCCCTACTCAGTCGACAGGCCTAGACGATCGAGCCGTTCCTTGGCTCGGCGGCGGCTGGTGGATTCCCTTCCCAACACAACGCCGGTTAGCCACAGGACAAGCCTCGTAAGAGTGATGGCAGGCCACCACGGCCGCTTGAGCCCCAACATCTCGCGATAGCGGGGTTCCATCGTTGCAACGGCGCCGCCCACCATGATGGCGTAGGGAATCCGCGCAGGTCCAGGAAGCGGTGGTTTCGTCAGGAACCGCAGTGCCTTCTTGACGCGATCATCGGCGCGAAGAACCGGCTGGAATTGCTCGAGAGCGCTGTGGAGTTCAGCGCGAGAGCGCGGGGGAGTCTCGAGGCCCATAAGTTCTCCAGCTGCCGCCCATTCGCGGACATAGCTGTCCTCCCCAGACTCGCCGGGAGCAGTGATGGGAATGTCATCTCCCCATTGGCGGTGAGCTGCAAGGAAAGCATCCGTGAAAACGATGTGGACCCAGGCGACTAAATCCTGGTCTTTGGCTGAGTAGGGGGTTGCCCGAGGCTCCGGGGTCGCAGAGGGATAGGAGCCCTTGACCCGATCGTGAAGTCGCGAGACTCTCGAGGTTTCCTGGGCGACGGTCTGGGTTGAGCCAAAGGTGGTGGTGACCACCCACCGTACGGTTCCAGCCAACCTTCCGAGTGGATCATCGGCATAACGGGAATGGTCGTGAACGCCCGCCATGGCTCCTGGGTGGAGTGTCTGCATCAGAAGCGCGCGAACGCCGGCAACAATCACCGGAATGCCTCCGTTCACGTGCCACACGGCAGAGCCAGGCCCGAAGTGCCCCGCGTCATCGCCCTCGGCAATTCTGTGAACCCAATCCGGTTCGCCCATTGGATCGCCAGAGAGCATGGTGAGGAGCTGGGCGCGGTACTGCTGACGGAAGGAGGGCACGACACCACAGTGCCAGAGGTGTGCTGATAGAACGGACAATACCCTAGGGGGTATATAGTGGACGTATGAACGTGGAAATTTCTCGCCCCAAAACTGTCGTCATCATCGGAGGGGTTGCCGGTGGAATGTCGGCAGCTACCAGACTTCGTCGCATTAACGAAGACGCCGAAATCATTGTCCTTGAGCGCGGTGGCGCTGTGTCCTTTGCCAATTGTGGTCTTCCGTACCACGTGGGCGGGGTCATCCCACACCGCGGTTCTTTGGTTCTTCAGCAGCCTGCTCAACTCAAGAAACGCTTCAACATTGACGTTCACTTGCGCACCGAAGCCACTGCCATTAACGCAGCGGACAAGACCGTGAGCGTGAAGGATCTGGA
>CAZQIH010000103.1:0-4277 GCA_964593715.1 uncultured Microbacteriaceae bacterium | reverse complement strand
CAATGCGTGAACCAGCACGAGGAAGCCGTAGACCATCTTGTCGTCAAGAGCGAGAGCGACCACGTTCGTGGTCGCGCTGCGTCTGGTTTGTTGTGTGGTCACTGTGGCCTCGGATTATCCGGTGAATTCTAGTGAAGTGGGTGTGTGCCCCGGGGTATCCAGCGGGACAGCGGCTTTGCCGCAAGAACTACCAGCCAGCCTAGAGGCCCCAGCGCGGTGAGCAATCGCAGAAGTAAAACTCCCGAGTGGTCTCGTTGCCACCGCAGGGTGGAAGACCGGAGAGCGTGTTGTTGCAGACGCACTAATTCTGGGGCGATGTCTGTGCCAGCCATTCGACGCAGAAACGAATCCTCTGCCTCAAACCACAGCGACCACGGGCATTGGTGTGCTGAACATTGTGGGGTGAATCGGCGGGGGAGGTGCCAGGGCTTGTGGGCTCCCGCGTAGTGGATGATGTGGGGCATCTCTCGCCCACGGAGCGAGTCAATGCGGTAGGTAAGAGTGTTGAAGGACTCTGGCACTCGGTGGCAACTCTCCGCGTAGAGAGTGTTGAAAACAAACTGTTCGATGGTTGGCACATTGCCGACCACGCGCAACTGTTCCGCCCAGTCCCGCCGTGTGGATGCTGGCCACCCTAGGACGCCGGCGTTAAAGGGTAAATCGCTCGGCGCGAGCACCGCGGTGGCCTCCGGCTGACGCTTCCGGTCACCGCGCTCGGCGACCACAAGGTCGTACGTGGCGGCTTTCTTCGAGACAATCGGAAAGAGGTCATCCCAACCCGGTGTTGCCACGGTGTCAACATCAATCCAGAGATGGGGTGATGGGATTGCGTCGGCAATCAGGAACTTGGTGAAGGTCGTTGGCGAAATGTGGCCTTGGGCGACGAAGCGTTCATCGGGGCGCAATTCCAGAAAACTGTGGGCCTGCCCGAGCTCGTTTAGCGTGGACTCAATCGTCTCGATATTCCGCTGGGACAGGGTCCCATCAAAATAGGCGAGCACAAGGTTGAAGGGTTCAGCAGCTGTTTGATTCAGGGCTGACGCCCACACCAACATTCCATAGACCATCGTGTTATCGGTGGCGCCGGTAACCACTCTCTTCGACGCAAGAGACGCGGCATTAAAAGATGGGTTCACAGAGACTTTTGCCATTCAATCTGACGAGCCAAACCGTCTTCGAGAGAGGTGGGGTTGTGGAAGCCCAAGACTGCTCGAGCACGGCTGCTGTCGCCCTTGGTTCGGTCCTGGTCGCCTCTTGCCGCTTCGAGGTGCTGAATATCAAGCGGCTGACCCAGGTGGCTCTCGATGATCGCGAGTGCCTCGTTGAGGGATCGCTCCGCCTCCCCGGCAATGTTGAACACATCCCCCGTTGAGCCCCCGCTTAGCGCAGCTACGGTCCCCGCAACGCAGTCGTCGATGTAGGTGTTGGAGCGGGACTGTTCACCCGAGCCATAGACAGTGATGGGTTCACCGGCAAGAGCCTTGTCGATGAACTTGCGGTAAGCCATGTCCGGTCTCTGGCCTGGACCATAGACCGAGAAATATCTCAGAACGAGCGCGGGGAACCCGGAATCTCGCATATGCGCGAACACGAGATTCTCTGCTGCCAGCTTGGTGACCCCATAGGGAGACACAGGCTCTAGAGCCTGTGTCTCATCGCCGACGGCGTTTTTTCCATACACAGAGGAGGTAGAGATCTGAACGAAGCGTTCCAGGGGCCATGATCGCGATGCATCAATCAGGCGAGACAGTGCACCGACGTTGCAACTGGAATACAGCTCAAAGTCTTGCCAGCTCAGTCCAAGGCCCGGCATGGCTGCTTCGTTGATGATGTGGGTCACGGTGTCGGGGATGACACCTAGATCATCGGTGCGTAAATCCAACTGAAGCGGTGTCACACCCGGAAGCCCAGCGAGCTGATCGAAACGGTCCTTTTTCTCTGTCGCTGGATACAGACCGCCGAGGAGCCCATCCAGGGCAATGACTTTCCACCCGGCCTCGCTCAGACTTCGGGTCAGAGCGAACCCGATGAAGCCAGCCGCCCCGGTCACGAGAACGGTGGGCTGGCTAGTCATAGAGTTCATCGTATTGGGCAACGACAGCCTGAGGGCTATAGAGCGCCCGGGCTGCTGCTTGGAGTCGGATCCGCCCTGCCTGCCGATTGCGAGCGGTCGTGCTGGCAAGCCAGTGGAGCGCCTTCACTAGTTCGCCAGTGTTGTTGAATACGGCGCCCTGGCCAACGTCCTTGACCATATGTGGCATTCCACCCACATTGTTCACGAGTGCCGGGCACCCCGCCCAGGCTGCCTCAATGATGACAAGGGGGGCGTTTTCGGCAAGCGATGGAACAATCAGCGCGGCGCTGGACTGCAGTTCCCGCTGAATTTCTTGCGAGCTCAGAGGGCCAAGAATTGTGACTCCGTCTTCCTGAAATTCTGCTCCACCAGATCCGATCAGACGAAGCGACGCATCAGGCACCATCGTGCGAAAGATGCGAAAAGCGTCAAGAGCGCCGCGAACATTTTTGACGGGGTCGGATAAGTTTCGGGCGATGAGGGTCGCGACGAAGCCAGCCCGGTGTGTCGGCTTAAGGTGTCCTGCACTCTCACGCGAGGCAGGGTGGCTGATGGCCGTGACGGGGTTTGGGATGACAGTGATCGACTGACCGGCAAAGACCGTGCTCGCCCTTGCGGCATCGGCTAACCAGACACTGGGCGCCACGACCTGCAGATCATCGATGCCCGCAATCGCGTCGATTTTCTCTCGCAGCGCTTTTTCAACGAGGGGGCGAAAGAGCGGTCGGACGGCCGGGCATGACGAGCAGGAATCGGAATATCGACTGCAACCAAGCGAATAGTGGCAAGCACCGGTGAAGGGGTTCATGTCATGCAAAGTCCACACCACTCGCTTGCCTTCGGCGAGCCCCTTGAGGTCACCGAGTTTCACAGCGCCGTTGTACCCGTGGAGATGAAGCACATCCGATCGCTCTATGGATTCAGTTAGGTCGCCCCGCAGGTGATCCCTCGCGCGGCTAATTGGGGCGTCTAAATTGCGAGCCTTTATCACGTAGTGGTCAAGGCTCGCGGCCATCGTGTGGAGTGGGGTCGCTAACGGGGCAGACCTGAGGTCCGAATCAATAACATGCGCGAGGTGCGCCTCGCGCCCTGATTCTTGTTGCGCCAGGACCAGAGTGCTCGCGACCGAACCGGCTCCGCCTGCCGAGGAGAAGCTGATATGGGTCACTGATTTCGACACAGCACTACGCTAGTGAAGGAATTCGGCATCAGGGTGAGCATGCCTTGATTCGAGCCTTGCGTGGCAGAAAGAGTGTGATGGTGAACACGGCAACTGCACCTGTTGTGCTTCTGTGTTTCAATCGCCCTGACATGACGGCACGAGTCTTCAGTGCTATCCGTGCTGCCGCCCCTGCTGAGCTCTATCTCGTTATGGATGGCCCGCGCGCGAACGTCCCCGACGATGAGCGGCTTGTCGCTGAGACGAGAGAGGTCATCAGCGCCGTGGACTGGCCATGCACCGTCGTGACGGATTTCGCTCCTCGTAATCTTGGACTGAAGAAGCGGATTTCCTCCGGCCTTGACTTTGTCTTTTCTCACACGAGCCACGCGATCATCCTCGAAGACGACTGCGTGCCGGACCCTTCTTTTTTCCCGTTTATGTCGGAGCTTCTCTCGCGGTATGAGGACGATTCCCGAGTCGGAATTCTGGGGGGCAGTTCCAGGTTGCGGGGGCACCGGGTCAGTAGTTACTCGTACGACTTTTCTCGTGACGTTCGTATATGGGGTTGGGCGACCTGGGCTCGCACGTGGAACAACTTCTCTCACAGTGGTGATCTGGATGCGCGGTGGTCACCCTCTCAGCAGCAGGAACTACTGAGCGCCATTCCTGCCGGCGCACGAAAAAGAGCAATGGCGTCCATGCTCGCAAAAGCAACAGAGCTCGACTCCTGGGCACTGCCCTTTGCAGTGCACTGTCAAAACCAGGGGTACCTCAGTGTGGTGCCCGAAGTGAACCTGGTAGAGAACGTGGGGTTTGGCGCACGGTCAACCCATACGACCTTCGAAGACTTCGTCTCACAGGTTCCAGCCGAGCCCATCGGCTTTCCCCTACGACACCCGGATTCGGTAGCTCACAACCCGCTCGTAGACACAATGGAATCTCGGTTGGATGCCAGAGAGTGGTGGATGTATCCGCTTCGCCACCCGCTCGATGTGGCAGGGCGTTTAGTGCGTTATGTGTGGCACAGGTTCGCGATGGCGC
>CAZQIH010000102.1:0-4318 GCA_964593715.1 uncultured Microbacteriaceae bacterium | reverse complement strand
TCTTCACCCTGTTCTGTAATGCGCTCTTCCAGAAAGCCCTCGGCCAGTCGCTCGGCGGTCTTTGCCGCCTGGCGCACAGGGCCGATGGCCAGACGAACGACAAAGAACGTGACAACACCGATCGTCACCACCAGAGCCAGCGAACCACCGACTAGCACCTGCTGGATGAGGGTCAAGGTGGCCTGAACGTCGGAGAGGTCATAGATCAGATAGAGCTCATACTGGCCAGCGCTTGGCACCTGAAACGACGACGCCGTGACGATGCCGGGGCGCTCAACCCCCTCCACGGTCAAGCTGACCGATTGGTAGTGGATACGCTCCGGATCGGTCACGACGGCCGAGCGCAACTGTGCCGAGACAACGGAAATGTCGAGTCCCGCAGTGGAGGTGGAGGTCATCGTTTGGGGCGTTATCTGCCCAGGCGTCCGAAGAATGGCAAAACCACTGCCCCCAGGGCTCGACTGGGCTGAGCGGATAGCGGTCTGGGCTGCAGTGTTGGCGGTTTCCACGTCAATCGCACCCGCAGCGGTGACCGAGTTGTCAAAAAGTGCTTGCGCTGTGCTCGTAGCACGGGCTGTTTCGCTCAAGATTTGGTTCACGCGGCCGGAGAACAGGCTGTCGGCAATGGTGAGTGACATATAGCCGCCAATCACGGTCACTGCCAGCCCCGACAGGGTCACCGTAATTGCCACTGTTCTCGTGAGCAGCGAACTGCGCCACAGACGAAAGGGAGCCCCCAGCAAGCGCAGGAAGGCCTGCCAGGCCGATGCGATCATGAACCCGAGTCAGCAGGCGCTGGTGTGCCACCAGCGCGATACCCAATGCCACGAACTGTTTGAACAATGACCGGGTTATCCGGGTCCAGCTCAACCTTGGCGCGCAAGCGCTGAACGTGAACGTTCACAAGCCTGGTATCAGCCTTGTAGTGATACCCCCACACCTGCTCGAGCAACATTTCACGAGTGAAGACCTGCTGGGGCTTGAGGGCCAAGGCCAACAACAAATCAAACTCCAACGGGGTGAGGCTGATGACGCTCGTTCCGCGCCGCACTTCGTGAGCGGGGACATCGATGGTGACATCGCCAACACTAATGACGCTCTGCGAGCCTCCCGTGGAGGGTCGCAGACGGGTCTTGATGCGAGCAACCAGCTCTTTCGGGTTAAAGGGCTTGACGACATAGTCATCAGCGCCACTTTCCAGCCCGCGAACAACATCGGTCGTGTCGCCTTTCGCGGTCAGCATGATGATGGGAACACCACTGGTTTCCCGAATGCGACTGCAGACCTCAATTCCATCAAGGCCCGGGAGCATTACATCCAGTAGAACTAGATCAGGCTGTGATGCCTCAATTGCCGCGAGCGCCTGCGCACCATCGAAGGCCTGAACGGGCGTGTAGCCCTCACCGCGCAGGACAATGCTGATCATCTCAGCAAGCGCAACATCGTCATCGACGACCAAAATGCGACCGGACATTGTCACCCCCACTGCCTAAAGGCATCGAAAGGTTTCTCGATGGTGCCTAAGCCTAGCCGAGAGCAGCTGGAGCCTAGTAGCGGTAGTGCTCGACCTTGTAGGGCCCAGCCTTTGGCACACCGATGTAGGCCGCTTGCTTGTCACTGAGCTCTGTGAGCTCAATTCCCAGGGCCGAGAGGTGCAGGCGGGCCACCTTCTCGTCCAGGTGCTTGGGCAACATATGAACACCAAGCGGATACGCGGCGGCGTTCGTGAAAATCTCGATCTGTGCCAAGACCTGGTTAGTGAACGAGTTGCTCATAACGAAGCTGGGGTGACCAGTGGCGTTACCCAGGTTCATCAGGCGGCCTTCGCTCAGCATCAAAATGCTCCGGCCGTTTGGCAGCTGCCATTCGTGGACCTGAGGCTTAATTTCAACGCGGGTGGCGCCAGCGAGGCTTTCAAGGCCCGCCATGTCGATTTCGTTGTCGAAGTGGCCAACGTTGGCAACAATCGCTTGGTGCTTCAAGGCCATCAGGTGGTCGACCGTCACAACGTCCACGTTTCCGGTGGCAGTGATGAGGATGTCAACCTTGTCGATGACGCTCTCAAGCTTGGCGACCTGGTAACCGTCCATTGCGGCCTGGAGGGCCAAGATGGGGTCGATCTCTGAGACAATCACGCGAGCACCCTGGCCGCGAAGCGACTCGCAAGAGCCCTTGCCCACATCTCCATAACCACAAACGAAGGCAACCTTGCCGCTCATGAAGGTGTCGGTGGCACGGTTCAAACCATCAATCAACGAGTGGCGAACGCCGTACTTGTTATCAAACTTGGACTTGGTGACCGAGTCGTTCACATTGATGGCGGGGAAGAGAAGCTTGCCCTCTTTAAAGAATTCATAGAGGCGGTGAACACCAGTGGTGGTCTCCTCCGTGACACCCATGATCTGCGGAGCGATCTGAGTGAAGCGGTTTGGCGTTTCCTGAACGCTGCGGCGCAATACCTCGAGAACGACCTTCCACTCGGCCGAATCCTCATCGGTCGGCTGGGGCACAACGCCGGTCTTTTCATACTCGACGCCCTTGTGGACGAGCATGGTGGCGTCGCCACCATCGTCAAGAATCATGTTGGGACCGGAGGCACCATTCGCACTCCAGTCAAAAATCTGCTCGGTGCACCACCAGTACTCTTCGAGGGTTTCGCCCTTCCAGGCGAAAACTGGGGTTCCCGTGGGGTTTTCTGGGGTTCCGTGCCCAACAACAACAGCTGCGGCCGCCTCGTCTTGGGTGGAGAAAATGTTGCAGCTCGCCCAGCGAACCTCAGCACCCAATGCCACCAACGTCTCGATGAGGACGGCGGTCTGGACAGTCATGTGGAGTGACCCCGCGATGCGGGCGCCCTTCAGGGGCTGGTGGGGGCCAAATTCTTCACGAAGGGCCATCAGGCCTGGCATCTCGTGCTCAGCAAGGCGAAGTTGGTGGCGACCAGCCTCAGCAAGGGACAAGTCGGCAACACGGTATTGGAGTGGGGTGGCTGTCAGCATTGCTCTATTCTGACAGGGTTTTGCCTGAACGACCGCCTGGAATATCGAGTGAGTTGGCCTAGCTTCGAATCAAGGCCAATACGGCGTCTCGAACCTCGACCATGCGCGCCTCGGTCGATGCCTCAACATTCAGGCGCAGGAGCGGTTCAGTGTTAGATGCCCGCACGTTAACAGACCAGAATCCCTCTTCGTCATCGTCCCAGATGCTAAGCCCGTCCATGCGATCGCTCTTTGCGCCGGGGAAATGTTCGTGGACGCGCTCCATCACCGCAATTTGATCGGAGACGACCGAATTGATCTCGCCGCTCTCGTGATACCGGGAGAATTCAGCGACGACCGATGACAGGGGTGCATCACTGAGGCCCAATTCAGCCAGTACATGGAGCGCTGCGAGCATGCCATTATCAGCACCCCAGAAATCCCGGAAGTAGTAGTGAGCTGAGTGCTCACCGCCAAAGATTGCGCCGCTGTCTCGCATGGTGTCCTTGATGAAGGAGTGTCCGACCTGGGTGCGCACAGGAAGCGCGCCGTTCTCGGCGATCACTTCGCTGACAGTCCTCGAACAAATGAGGTTGTGAATGACCTTGATCGGGTCGGGCTCACCAGCTTCTCTAACCCGGAGAATCTCGCGTTTCGCGACCAGGGCTGCAACCGCGCTCGGGGTCACGGGTTCCCCACGCTCATCGATGACAAAACAGCGGTCTGCGTCGCCATCGAACGCCAAGCCAATGTCTGCCTTGTGTTTGATTACGGCAGCCTGAAGATCGACAAGGTTGGCGGGATCCAGCGGGTTAGCTTCGTGGTTCGGGAAGGTGCCATCCAGCTCGAAATACATAGGAATCACGTCGAACGGCAAAGCCTTGAGGCCCGCGCTGTCGCCGAGGACTGCTGGAACACTGAGACCCGCCATGCCATTGGCGGCATCCACAACGACCCGCAACGCTCTGGAGTTCTCGAGAGGAACAAGAGAGCGCACATAGCTGGCGTAGTCGGCGAGGACGCTGAGGTGAGTGAGAGTTCCAGCGGGACCGGTGAAGGGCTCAGCCGATCCCGCCTCAAACACCTCGGCACGGTCTCGGATTTCGGCAAGTCCGGTGTCGATACTGATGCCCTGCGCCAGCCGCCTCGAGAATTTGACCCCGTTGTAACTGGCCGGGTTGTGGCTCGCGGTGAACATGACTGCTGGCATTTCCCAGGAACCGGATGCGAAATAGACCATGTCAGTCGAGCACAGACCAATGTTTCGCACGTGGGCGCCCCGGGAAAGAGCGCCCTCAATGAACGCCTCGGCCAGCACAGGCGAAGAGTCACGCATGTCA
>CAZQIH010000101.1:0-4374 GCA_964593715.1 uncultured Microbacteriaceae bacterium | reverse complement strand
AGCTTAAGGAACGAGAAGCTCGTATTCGGGCAACGTGCCATCGAGTACCGGCACAAACACGAGCTCGCCGGGGACGCTGCCATATTCGAAGTAGATGGGGAACAAACCGCCCACGACCAGCTCGGATCCAGACACCAGAACCCCTGCGCTCGGGTTATCCCCCACACGGGTGCGCTCTGGAACGGCGGGGAGTTCAAGCGACTCGGTGATTCGAGCGGAACCGTCATCAAATTGAACATTCAGTGTGACGTCATCACCGCTGGTGTTGACCACAGTCATCACGAGGTTGGCTTCGCCAGCCTCGTTACTAATCAGAAGAATGTTGCGCAGCGCTAGCTCACCGATGTCTGCGCCAACACCGTCGGAGGGGTCATATTCCTTCATGGTCGCAATTTCGGCCGACAGCGTGCACCCCGTCGTTCCGATGATCACGGCGGTGGCGAGAACAAGTGGCGCAAAGAAACGGCGTCGCACGAAACATCCTTCCGATGGCTGGTGAGGCTTACCGCCTTCAGTGTTCACTGCGATGGTGAACACTCCTAGCCTACTGGAATGGGCGCCCAGACCGGCGCCACCTAGCCCCTCTAGGCCGGAGAAGTAGGGGTTAGTGGGGGTAACTCACTGTGCTAAAATGGAAAGTTGGGAAAGGTTGGCAAGAATGCTGTTTGAAGTTGGCGAAACAGTCGTATATCCCCACCACGGAGCGGCTACCATCACTGAGGTCAAGACTCGGACTATTCGAGGCGAGAAAAAGATGTACCTCAAACTCAATGTGAAGCAGGGCGATCTCACTATCGAGGTTCCCGCTGAGAACGTTGACTTAGTCGGCGTCCGTGACGTTATCGGCAAAGAGGGCCTCGACAAGGTTTTCGAAGTTTTGCGTGCACCTTTCACCGAAGAGCCCACGAACTGGTCCAGGCGCTACAAGGCAAACCTTGAGAAGCTCGCCTCCGGCGATGTCATCAAGGTTTCCGAGGTCGTTCGCGACCTGTGGCGTCGCGATCAAGATCGCGGCTTGAGCGCTGGCGAGAAGAGAATGCTGGCCAAGGCACGCCAGATTTTGATCTCGGAACTTGCCCTTGCCGAAAAGACTGATGAAGAGAAGGCTTCGACGGTTCTCGACGAAGTTCTCGCCTCCTAGGTCGAACTCTAAGGCCACGACTGGTGACCACTGCGGTAGTCATTGTCGCGGCCGGCAGCGGCACCAGGCTTGGCTCTAACCAGCCGAAAGCCTTTGTGCCACTCGCTGGCGCGACGTTGCTCGAGCAGTGTGCCAGAGGTGTCCGAGCGTGGTCCACACCCTTTTCTTTGGTTGTTGTTGCCCCTCCAGGGTGGGAAACCCCGGCTCGTCAGTTGTTGTCACACCACGGTGATGTGACGGTGGTGACCGGCGGCGAAACCCGCACTGACAGCGTTCGGGCTGGCCTTGCCGCCCTGCCGGCTGGGACCACCACCGTCCTGATTCACGACGCTGCCCGGGCGCTGACCCCCGTCGCCGTGTTTGATCGTGTCTTGAATGCGTTGACTGAGGGCGCGAAGGGCGTCGTGCCCCAGATTCCGGTGGTGGACACCCTGATTAGTGTTGACCGATCCTCCATGGCCACCGGCGATGCAGTTGACCGCTCTGTCCTCGGTGCTGTCCAGACACCTCAGGGTTTCCAGGCAGCGGCACTGATTGCGGCCTATGACGCGATTGAAGGGGACTTCACCGACGATGCAGCGGTTTTGCGGGCAGCCGGCCACGAAGTGGTCGCCGTGGACGGCGATGCCATGAGTTTTAAGATCACCTACCCGGCCGATTTGCAGCGTGCGGCATCAGTTTTGGGCGGTGCCGGCGGCCACCGCGTGGGAACCGCAGTGGATGTGCACCAGTTCGACCCAGGCGTTCCCCTCACGTTAGCTGGCCTGGTCTGGCCGGGCGAAGAGGGACTTGCCGGTCACAGCGACGGCGACGTCGTCATCCACGCCATTGTCGATGCGATTCTGCAGGCGGCTGGCCTGGGCGATCTTGGCACCCACTTTGGTGCCAATCGCCCCGAGTTTGAAGGCGCGAATAGTCGCGTCTTCCTGGAGCACGCACTGACTCTTGTCCGGGACGCCGGTTATGTGGTCAGTTCCGTGGGGGTGCAGGTCATTGCACAGAAACCAAAGATTGGGCCACGCCGGCTCGAAGCGCAGACTCTCTTGAGTGAACTGGTGGGGTGCCAGGTGTCACTCAGCGCGACCACCAGCGATGGGCTTGGCTTCACAGGTCGCGGCGAGGGCGCTGCAGCACTGGCAACGGCCGTCCTGGTCGCCATTTAGGCTCTCTTCCTCCTCGGCAGGCCGACCGAGTTACGGCGCACACTCTCGCTACCATGAAGCGGTGGCCATCAGACTCTATGACTCGAAACGCCAGGATGTGGTGGACTTTGTCCCGCTCCTGCCAGGTCACGTGTCGCTTTATGTGTGCGGGCCGACTGTTCAGTCGGCACCACACGTTGGTCATCTGAGAAGTGCTCTCGTCTATGACCTGTGGTCGCGGTGGTTCACCTACCGCGGTCTGCAGGTCACACTCGTGCGCAACGTCACTGATATTGACGACAAGATTCTAGAAAAGTCAGTGGAAACGGGCGAAGCGTGGTGGGCGCTTGCCGAAAGAGTAGAACGAGAGTTCCACGACGCAACCAGTTCGTTGCACATCCTTCCGCCCACCCGTGAGCCACGAGCGACCGGAGACATCCTCGCCATGATTGAGCTCATCGGTCAGCTCATCGCTACCGGGCACGCTTATGCCACAGACGATGGGTCCGGCGATGTCTATTTCGATGTCGCCCGCTGGCCTAGCTATGGAGAGCTCACTCACCAAAGTGTCGAGAACCTTCGAGGCGGCAATGATGTGCCGGGGGCAAAACGCAATCCTGAGGACTTCGCTCTGTGGAAGGGTCACAAGACGCGCGAGCCAGGCACCGCCTCGTGGCCTGCACCGTGGGGCGCTGGGCGTCCCGGTTGGCACATCGAGTGCTCAGCCATGTCTATGCGATATCTCGGTGGTGAGTTCGACATTCATGGCGGTGGGGTTGATCTTCGCTTCCCCCACCACGAGAACGAATTGGCTCAGTCTGCGGCTGCGGGACACGGTTATGCCAGGCACTGGTTGCACAACGCCCTTGTGGTCGTGGGTGGGCAGAAGATGTCTAAATCACTCGGGAACAGCGTCTATGCCAAAGACCTTTTGGATAAGGCGCCAGCCATCATCGTCCGCTACGCACTCGCGTCGGCGCACTATCGTTCCGAACTCGATCTCCACGATGGCTTCCTCGATGAAGCGACCGCAGCTTTTTCACGGATTGAGGGATTCTTGTCACGGGCCCGCCAGGAAGGCCTCGACGTTGAGGGGACCGTTGTCCCCTCTGCTTTCGCCGCGGCGATGGACGAGGACCTGTCCGTGCCAGCGGCGCTTGCCGTTGTTCACGAAACGGTGAGGGCTGGAAACAACGCTCTGGATTCGGGTGATCGCGCGCTAGCGGGGTCCGCAGCGAGCGAGGTCCGCGCAATGGTGAGAGTCTTAGGTATTGACCCGCTTGATCCCGAGTGGGCGCGAGGGTCATCGAGAGGCGATGGGGCATTGGCATCACTAGTGGAATCAGTCATTGAATTGCGCTGGCACGCAAAAGCGGAGAAGAACTTTGAGCTCTCCGATGCCCTGCGCGATGTCTTGGACCGTGCGGGTATTGACGTCAACGATGGCGCCTCGGGTAGCACCTGGAGTATTCGTGGCTAAGAAAGGTCACCCCGCAGCGCGTAAGACAAAGAAGACCCCGACCGTGGGGACTGGCGGCCATGGCCGCCAAGCCTTGGAAGGCAAAGGGCCCACGCCCAAGGCCGAAGACCGATCATGGCACCCAGCCGGGAAACGAAAAGCCGCCAAAGAGCGCTTGGCAATTGCCAAAGCGCGGCACGGCGCTTCCTCGAGTCCCGCTCCCGTCAGGCGCACTGTTCGGGCGTTGAGTGCCGACACCGAGCTCGTGACTGGCCGCAATTCTGTTCTAGAAGCTATGCGCGCAAAGATTCCTGCAGTGAGCCTGCATGTGGCGACCAAAATCGACATGGATGACCGCGTTCGCGAAACTCTGGCGCTGGCCAACAAACGCGGGTTGCCTCTCCTGGAGATTCCCAGGCCCGAGCTGGACCGGATGACTGGTCCCGACACGGTGCATCAGGGCATCGCACTCAGCGTTCCGCCCTACAACTACGTGCACCCGATGGAGTTAGCGGACAAAGCAGAGAAACACACCTCCACGCCGATTTTTGTTGCCCTTGATGGGGTGACCGATCCCAGGAACCTTGGTGCGATTGTTCGCTCGGTTGCGGCGTTTGGTGGCAACGGTGTGA
>CAZQIH010000100.1:0-4411 GCA_964593715.1 uncultured Microbacteriaceae bacterium | reverse complement strand
GACCCAGCGGAGTTCATCTCGCACACGCTCTTACCGAGCGACGCCCGGACGTGGCAATTCTCGTTCTCACTAAGTATCCAGACGCTCAAAGCGCCACATCGGATGGCGTCGACTTGCCCCCGGAGGTGGGGTTTCTTAGAAAACAGCTGGTTTCTGAGCCGGACCAACTCGTGGCAGCGATCGAGCAGGTACTGGCCGATCGGCCCGACGAGGTGCGCCAGGACAAGGGCAGCGGGAGGGCGTTCCCCGATCTTCCAGACAAGGGGCTCGCTGTGTTGAGGTTGCTCTCAGAGGGACACAGCAACCAGGAGATCGCCAAGCGCGCCTCCCTCAGCGTTAAGTCAGTGGAGAGATGGCTGGAGCGCGTCTATCGAGAGATGAATCTGGAGACCGATGGCAGTGTCAACCTGAGGGTCGCGGCAGTTCGGCGCTATCTCAAGGAAACTGGCGCCGCCGACCGGGGCTAGGGATGAAGAGCTTCTTTCTCAACAACTTCAACCCTCACGCGGTGTTTTCCTGGCCAGTTTTCCTTTTCTCCCTCCTCTGGGCAATCATGACGAACTTCACCGATGTCGATAACAATCCGCCTGGCAACTACGTCTTGCGCATCGCCTCCGTGACAGCCGCCCACCTGGTCGCGTTTGGATTCCTAGGACTCTTTCAGGCACTGAGCCGCCTTGTTCCCGCTCTTGTCGGCGCGATTGCCGTGGTGCCAGCGATTGTAGTGGCCACCCTCGTCAGAGGCCGGGTAGTTTTCTCTCTGCTCAACGCCATCGGTCATGACGGCCCGGATGTTCTCGGGTACCGACTCATGGGTTCTGTGACGAACATTGGCATGGCGGTAATGGTGACCGCAGTTGCCGTGCACCGCGTTCGCAGTTATCGCGAGAGCCGGCGCGCGCTCCTAGGCGAGCGACTTCGCCTCGTTGAGGTTCGCGAGCACGCGCGCGGGCGACTGCAGCTCATGGCAAGGAAAACCCTGGACGACGTGAGGGCGTCGATAACTACGGCTCTGGATTTTCAGCAGTTGCGGCCAGCCGACGCAACCGCGGACCGCATTCAACACACGATCGACGAGATTGTTCGCCCGGTGAGCCACCGGCTAGAGCAAGAACAGTTCTCCTGGGAGCCACCAGCGCTGGATAGCAAAGCCGGGGCATTGAACTGGCGTGATGCGGTCTCCAACGCGCTATCTGCAGACCACCTGTACCCGCGCGAGATTGCACTGGCCATGACGGCAATCGCGTTGTCTACGACTCTGCGAAACCAGGCCCCTCTGGAGGCCGCCTATGTCCTCAGCTGTGCTCTTCTAGGGACGTGGGCCACGCTTCTGATGACTCGTCGGTTTGTCAGGTCGCGTCGATCAGCATGGGCGGAACGAACCTCAATGGTGCTCGGTGCAATCGCTGCTGGTATTGCCACGGGCCTCACAACTTTGCCCGTGAAGCTTGAGACTGAGCGGCCGTTTTCCCTCGTGGTTCAAGCGCCCCTGTTTACTGTGATGTTCACAGTGTTCTTTGCCCTCGCCGGTTCGGCAACCAAACAGGCGGCACAGGCCACGGAGCGACTGCGTGAAACGACGGCAGAGCTTGCCTGGGAGGTGGCGAGGCTCTCCGAGGAGTATCGGCACGCACGGCTATCGCTCGCTCGTGCCCTCCACGGCAAGGTTCAGGCCGGCATGATGTCCTCCCTGATGCGACTGCGTCAAGCCATCAGGGATAACGACCCGGCCGTCGATGCGATTGCTGCGCAAGCCCGCGGCGAGCTCGTGTCGCTACTTGATTCGCTCGATCAGACCGTCACGGACGACGCCGTTTCGCTCGACGCCGTCATTGGAGACATCCAAGCGACGTGGGAAGGACTCGCAACATGCACGATGACGGTGGATGATCAGGTCCGCGGGCTAGTCGCGTCCGATCCGGTTGCCGTGAATGCTCTGGCCGAACTGTTGCCTGAACTCGCCTTCAACGCCATCAAGCATGGCCAGGCCACCGCAATGACTTTTGCGCTCGAACGCGACGACGAGCGGACCCTGAGGATGGTCTGCACGGACAACGGTTCGAGACCCTCTGAATCAGGCCGAGTCGGTCTCGGTACCAAGCTGCTTGACGAACTGGCACTTCACTGGACCAGAACTGCGAAGCCTTCTGGCACAGTAACGGAAGTCTTCTTGCCCTTCTCTGCCACTCCAGAACCAAGCTCCGTGTAGGACACTTGCCGCTTCAGCGCCCTACACCGACTGAGCAAACCCAAGCACTGTGGCAAGGCCGCGGGTGTCGCCTAGAGCTCCGAAATCCGTGAGGCAAGGATCTTGTCGATGCGACGACCATCGAGGTCGACCACTTCGAGTCGCCAGCCCTCAACGGTCACCGCGTCACCGGGAACGGGGAGTCGCCCCAGGAGCAGCAGGACCAGCCCGCTAACGGTGTGATATTTGCCCTTGCCGTCTTGGGGAAGATCGGTGACACCCAGTAGGTCCTCGAACTCGGGTATCGCCATGGAGCTCTCAAGGAGCCACGAGCCATCATCCCTCTGGACGGCTTCTAGCTCTCCATCGCTCGCCTCACCAATTTCTCCCACGAGCGCGTCAAGGATGTCCTGGAGGGTGACAAGGCCTTCGAGGCTTCCATATTCATCAACGACAAAAGCAAAGCTCTTGCGCGACTCCCGGAACAGCTCCAACAGCTCCAGCCCAGTGAGCGTTTCTGGCACATAGACAGCCTCTTCGAGCTTGTGTTTGAGGTTCAGCTTTCCCCCACGCGCCATCTGAGCGAGAGCGCTCTTAGCGCTCAGAACACCAACGACGGTGTCCAGATCTCCGTCACAGACGGGGATTCGAGAGTGCGGGGAGCCCGCAATCGCATCAAAGTTTTCGGCATCGGGTGCCGAGATATCAACAAAGACAATCTCGGATCGCGGCACCATCAGTGAGCCGAGCCGCCGCTCATCCAGGCGGAAGAGTTTACGAAGAATATCGCGCTCTTGGGTTTCAATCAGCCCCGTCAGGGAACCCTCATCCAGCATCGCCTCGATCTCGTCCTCGGTGACGGACGCCGATTGCCCTTCCTTCACCCCGAGGAGCCGCAAAAGAGCGTTGGTGCTGACACTGAGAGCAAAAACAAACGGCCGGGAAATCTTGGCGATGACCAATAACGGGGCGCTCACAATCGAGGCAATGACCTCTGGATGGGTCTGACCAAAGCGCTTGGGCACCAATTCACCAATAGTGATGGCGAAGTAGGTCACGACAACAACGACCAGAATCGTCGCACCAACACTGGCAACTGTGGCATCAAGTCCCAGTCCCTGAAGGAACTCGGCCAGCGGTGCGGCGAAGACCGCCTCACCGACGATTCCACTGAGCAAACCAATCGACGTAATCCCAATCTGGATCGCAGAGAGGAACTCAGTCGGATTCTCCGACACCTTCAATGCCAGGGCCGCGGACTTGCGGCCCTTTGCGGCCATTGCCTGGAGCTTTGCTCGCCTAGAGGTGAGTAAGGCAACCTCGGACATAGCGAGAAGCCCATTCGTCAGAATGAGCACAAACAGAAGGAAGGCCTCCACGCGCTACTTTCTCCGCACTAACGCGGCATTGTCTGTGGAGACAGTGTCGCAATCGCAACTGGAGAAATACCGAGAATTCTCGACGTGGCTCCGGCTTTAGATGGCGTGCAGCGACTGAAGCTGTGTCACGTGCTTCGGGGTGAGCTCATCTAATTCGGTGACACCAAGAAGCTTCATGGTGCGGGCCATCTGCTCCGAGAGAATCTCGAAGGTGCGGTTCACACCGGCTTGGCCGCCAGCCATGAGGCCATAGAGATACGCGCGACCAACGAGAGTGAACCTCGCACCTAGAGCTACGGCAGCAATGATGTCAGCACCCGACATAATGCCCGTGTCCAGGTGAACTTCGGTGTCTTTGCCGACCTCTTTGACGACCTTGGGAAGCAAGTGGAAGGGAATCGGTGCCCGGTCGAGCTGACGACCGCCGTGATTGGAGAGCACGATGCCATCCACGCCAAGCTTCGCAAGCTTCTTGGCGTCATCAACGGTCTGAACGCCCTTCACAACCAACTTGCCAGGCCACTGCTTCTTAACCCACGCCAGATCATCGAACGTGACGGTCGGGTCAAACATGAAGTCCAAAAGCTCCGCGACCGTCCCCTGCCATTCCGACAGCGAGGCGAACTGGAGGGGCTCCGTAGTGAGGAAGTCCCACCACCACCAGGGCCGAGGAAGCGCATTAATCACGGTCCCGAGCGTCAGAGCCGGGGGAATCGAGAACCCGTTGCGCTTGTCGCGGAGCCTTGCTCCAGCAACAGGCACGTCCACGGTGACCATCAGGGTGTCATAACCAGCCTTCGCGGCACGGTCCACGAGCTCCATGGAGCGCTCGCGGTCTTTCCAC
>CAZQIH010000099.1:0-4418 GCA_964593715.1 uncultured Microbacteriaceae bacterium | reverse complement strand
GAGCTGCGCTACACCCAGAACGGTGTGGCTGTCGCCAACTTCACCATTGCCTCGACCCCGCGGGCACTTGACCGCCAGTCAGGCGAATGGAAAGACGGCGAACCTTTGTTCATGAGGGCAAGCGTGTGGCGTGAATTCGCCGAGCACGTCGCGTCATCGTTGACTAAGGGCGCTCGAGTGGTGGCAACCGGCCGTTTGCGTCAACGCTCCTACGAGACCAAAGAAGGCGAAAAGCGCACTTCTATTGAGCTCGAGGTCGACGAGATTGGCCCTAGCCTCCGCTATGCGACGGCCCAGGTTCAGCGTCAAGCAGGCGGAGCTAAGCCCGCCGGTGCTATGGAGGATTCGTGGAGTGCCCCAGCTGCTGGTGGCGCTGTTCAGGATCCGTGGGCTAGTGCAGCCCCTGTGGATGCCGCACCCATCGAGGACGCTCCCTTCTAGAACTTCAGTTCGCGGCACGCGTGAGCGTTGTCGCCTAAAAGAAAGATCACATCATGGCAGGAAAATCCAGCGGCGACCGCCGCAAGCCGCGTACGGTCAAGGGCGGAAAGCCCCAGGCTCCCGTCAAGGCAATCACCGTAGGCGTTATTGACTACAAGGATGTTTCGACACTTCGTCGCTTCATCTCCGAGCGCGGGAAGATCCGTTCTCGTCGTATCACCGGGGTCTCTGTTCAGGAACAGCGACTTTTGGCCAAAGCAATCAAGAACGCGCGCGAAATGGCCCTGTTGCCCTACGCCGGCGCGGGACGATAGGGGTCGGGACCATGGCAAAACTGATTCTCACTAACGAGGTCCAGGGTTTGGGTACCGCTGGCGATGTCGTCGAGGTCAAGAACGGTTACGCTCGTAACTTTCTGATCCCTCAGGGTTTCGCGGTTGCGTGGAGCAATGGCGGCCAGAAGCAGGTTGACCAAATCAAGAAGGCACGTGAGTCCAAAGTGCTCGCAAGCCGCGAAGAGGCAGACGCACTCAAGTCAAAGCTCGAGAAGTCACCTATTCGCATCGCGGTCCGTGCTGGCGGAGGCGGAAGGCTTTTTGGCTCCGTGACACGCTCGGACATTGTTGCGGCCATTGAGGCAGCAGGGATTGCCGGCGTGGACAAGCGCGCCATCGAGATTCCTGCCGCGATCAAGTCCGTGGGCAGCGCCGAGGTAGTTATCGCGATTCACGATGGCGTTTCGGCACGTGTCACACTTCAAGTAGTTGCGGAAAAGTAGAACTTTTTCCATCAAACGGGGTTCCCCTTAGGGGGAGCCCCGTTTGTTTTTCCCTGCTCTCTCCACACAACTGCCCCAGATTGACCTAACTCTAAAGTGGCACTTTATACAGATTTAGGGTGAGCATAATGTGGACTTTCCACCGTGATAAAAAGGCATATTTCTATAAAAATTAGCCTTTTCTGGATGGAATTCTCCCCAGGCTATCCACAACCGCCCCGGCGTTTCTCCTCTTTTTCCCACAGGGTTATCCACAGGGCCTTTTGTGGTCGCCCCGAGCCCTCTCTAGGGTGGGAGAAAGATTTTGGTAGGGGGCCCAAGAGGGCCCTCATTCCGCATCGAGTGTCGGTCGTTGTTGATAAACCTAGATGTGGATGCAGAGCATTGTGCCCTGCCCGGGAGTAAGAAAGGGAGGCCAGTATGTCGATAGCGCAGCTGGGACTAGTCCCTGATTCACCCGCAGAGCGCACCTACGGTGGTGATCGCACACCCCCGCACGATGTTCTCGCGGAGCAGAGCACCCTGGGTGGAATGCTGCTGAGCAAGGATGCTGTTGCCGACGTGATTGAAGTCGTCCGCGGGCGGGACTTCTACCTTCCGAAGCACGAAATCATCTTTGACGCGGTGTTGAACCTCTATTCGCACGGTGAGCCCACCGATGTCATCACTGTCAGCGAAGAGCTGACCAAGACAGGTCTCTTGTCGAGGGCCGGTGGCGTGGATTACCTGCACACCATTGTCTCTGTTGTCCCCACGGCTGCTAGCGCTGGACACTACGCAAGCATTGTCGCTGACAAAGCGGTGTTGCGCCGGCTCGTTGACGCGGGAACTCGGATTGCCAACATGGGCTACGCCAGCGAGGGTGAAGTCACTGACTTGGTCAACTCAGCACAGACTGAGATTTATCAGGTTGCCGGTGGTGTTGAGGCTGAGGACTATGTCCAGCTGACTGAGGCCGTCACCGTTGCGGTCGATGAAATTGAGGCGGCCCGTAGCCAGGATGGTCAGATGGTCGGCGTCCCGACTGGTTTCCAGGAGCTTGACGCGCTGACCAACGGTCTGCACAAGGGCCAGCTGGTGCTCATTGCAGCGCGCCCCGCTCTTGGTAAGTCAACGTTGGCGTTGGATTTGGCTCGCTCCGCGGCGATTAAGAACAAGCTCCCCACTATCGTTTTCTCCCTAGAAATGGGCAAAGCGGAAATTGCAATGCGTCTTCTCTCGGCAGAGACCTCGATTCCCCTGCAGAAGATGCGCAAGGGCCAAATTGAGGCCAAGGACTGGACGACGATCGCCTCGACCCGCGGCCGGATTGAGTCAGCGCCTCTCTACATCGACGACAGCCCCAACATGACTTTGGTCGAGATCCGCGCAAAGTGTCGGCGCCTCAAACAGCGCATTGGCCTGCAGTTGATTGTGATCGACTACCTGCAGTTGATGACCTCGGGAAAGCGGGTTGAGTCTCGTCAACAGGAAGTCAGTGAGTTCTCTCGGGCGTTGAAGTTGCTCGCTAAGGAGTTGCAGGTTCCTGTTGTCGCTCTCTCGCAGCTTAACCGTGGTCCTGAGCAGCGTGCCGACCGCAAGCCTCAGCTGAGCGACCTTCGTGAATCGGGTTCTCTTGAGCAAGACGCCGACCTTGTCATCCTGTTGCACCGGGAAAGCGCCTATGAGCGCGATAATCCGCGCGCCGGTGAGGCTGACTTGATCGTTGCTAAGCACAGAAATGGACCCACAGACACCGTCGTCGTCGGTTTCCAGGGCCACTATTCGCGCTTCGCCGATATGCCAAAGCTCTAGTGACATCGCAGGCCTGAACCCGCATTACGCTGGAGTTGTGTCGGATCGGGTGCGGGGCCAAGGAACATCCTGGGTAGTGGGCTACTACGTTGTGTCATTTGTGCGTTCGATTACGCTTCTCGCCCTCGGCCTTGTCATCACCTTTACTGCCGGCCACACCGCACAGTTTGGGTTGGTCACCTTTGGCGTGATGGCTCTGGTGTCTAGCGTGACGCTCGGCATTCTGGCTGTGGGACTGGAGTCCTCTACACGAGCGCGCGGCTTGCACATTTGGCAGTCGCTCGTATCGCTCGTTGTTGGCGCCCTCGCCGTTGGGTTATCAACGACAGGGACCCTTTTTCTGCTGTGGGCCATTGTGTTGTGGTCGTTGTTGGTTGGTGTCGCCGAAGCGTTCTCTGGTTGGCGGCTTCCCGCCGGCAGTGCACTCCGGCAGGACTGGATCCTCCAGGGGGCGCTGACAGTCATTCTTGCTCTCGTAGTTCTCAGCCAGTCAGCAGATAGTGTTGCCGTTGTTGGGTTTGTGGGCGCGTGGGCAATAATCATGGGCGTCTACCTGGCAATCGCTGGTTTCAGCGCCAGATGGGCCCAGAAGGATGCTGCACGAGAGGGACAACAGCAATGAATCAGCCAAGTAGGCGAGACCGTTTACGCCCCGCAGAGTATGTAATGCTCTCGGGCTTTATGGCGCTTTTTGGCGGGCTCATCGTGTTGATGGTCACTCGGGACCCCCTGATTGCGATTGTTCTCGCCGGCCTTATTTTTGTGATTGTCATTATCGGCATTGCCATGCTGGTATTGGCCGTAAGCCCCAACGCAACGCCGGAGGGCCAGATCGACAACCCTGGGACAGGGAACGACTAAGAACCCTCTAGATAGTCAACGAGTGCTGATGCAAGGCCCGTGTAGTGCTCGGGTGTGAGCTCAGCCAGTGACGCCTTGGCAGTGTCAGAAATATCGAGGGCGGCAATAAATTTGCGAAGCTCATCCTGCGAAATTTTCTGGCCCCGGGTGAGGTCCTTGACCACCGCATACGGGTCTGTCAGTTGCGAGGACCCGCGGACGATCTCTGCCCGGATGACCGTCTGAACCGCCTCAGCCAGCACCTCCCAGTTCGCGCTCAGGTCCGCGCCGATTGCTTCGGTGTTGAGATCAATCTCTCCCAGGCCCCTATGAATATTGGTGAGGGCGAGCAGGGAGTGTCCAATCGCGACGCCGATGTTGCGCTGCGTCGTCGAATCGGTCAGGTCCCTTTGCAAACGTGAGGTGACCAGGGTCGTTGCGAGGCTGTCAAGCCGCGCGCTCGAGATTTCGAAGTTGGCCTCGGCGTTTTCAAAGCGAATCGGATTGATTTTGTGGGGCATGGTGGATGAACCGGTGGCTCCAGGTTCAGGAATCTGGCGCAAAT
>CAZQIH010000098.1:0-4458 GCA_964593715.1 uncultured Microbacteriaceae bacterium | reverse complement strand
GTTCTCGATCTTCTTCCTCCAACATGTCTTGATCCGCGGCCTCATCGACCCAGTGACGGAACTGATCTTCACTGGTGATCCCGGCTGTGGCGGCGCTGCCAGGCGTCACGATGTTTCCGACCACTATCAGCGCTTCAGCCAGCGGGCCAAGGGCGATACGAACGAGTCGAACAAAACGGGCAAAGAAACGAACCAAGAAGCGCGCGTTTCTCACCCCCACAGACCGCGGGCTTGACCCCACCACGACAAACGACACCGCGGTCATGATTCCCGTCGCCGCCAACAGCACCTGCCACCACTCAGGAAGCCAGATCACAAGGGCGAGAGTAATCAGCGCCGCTGCGATGGTTTCAAGAAACACCCGCACAAAACGCAGCGCGGTGATGTGGGCTTCGATGTCGGAGGCGATCTTGTGAAGGGCTTGGGGTTTACGAACCTTCTCGGCTTCCTCCAACAAGTCATTGCGCGAGAGGGTCGCAAGGCTCGCTCGAAGAGCCATCGTGAAGCCCCCGAGGGCAATCAAGACCGCCGCAATAACAACGAACGCAATACTCACGCGCTAGGTGCCTACCTGGTCGTAGTACTTCTGCAATATCTCAGCCTGGAGACCAAACATCTCTTTTTCTTCCTCCGGCTCGGCGTGGTCGTAACCCAGGAGGTGCAACAGGCCGTGAATGGTCAGCATGGACAGCTCTGCCATCACTGAGTGCCCGGCCGCCTCCGCTTGCGCCGCTGCGACAGTGGGACACAACACGATGTCCCCAAGAATGCCCTCGGCTGAGGTCTCGCCATCACGACCTGGTCGAAGCTCATCCATAGGAAAACTCAGCACATCGGTGGGCCCTGGTTCGCCCATCCACTGCAGGTGAAGCTGCTCCATAGCACCCTCATCGACCAGGACGATAGCGAGCTCAGCATCAGGGTGAACCCGCATCGCCGCCATTCCAAATACCACGACGTCGTGAAGCTGCTCTTCGGCAACCTCGATACCTGATTCGTTGGTGAGCTCAACGGCCACCTTTTTTCACCCCTTTGGCATCAAAGCGTGCATAGGCATCGACGATTTCCGACACCAATGAGTGGCGCACGACGTCATCGGCGGAGAGGTAGTGGAAGTGAATATCGTCGATGTCTTCCAGAATGCCACCGACTAGCTTCAGGCCGCTAGCCCCGCCAGGAAGATCCACCTGAGTCACGTCACCGGTGATCACCATGGTGGAGCCAAAGCCAAGCCTGGTGAGGAACATCTTCATTTGTTCCGGGGACGTGTTCTGAGCTTCGTCAAGAATGATGAACGACGAGTTCAGAGTGCGCCCGCGCATGTAGGCCAGCGGCGCCACTTCAACAGTCCCCGATGCCAGCAATTTCGGAACGAGCTCTGGGTCCATCATTTCGTGGAGCGCGTCAAAGAGTGGCCTGAGATAGGGGTCAATCTTGTCGGTCAGCGTGCCAGGCAGAAACCCCAGGCGCTCCCCCGCCTCCACAGCAGGTCTCGTCAAAATGATGCGGTCAACTTCCTTGCGCTCGAGGGCCTGGACGGCCTTCGCCATCGCCAAATACGTCTTACCCGTTCCAGCAGGGCCTATTCCAAAGACGATGGTGTGAGAATCGATCGCCTCCACGTAGTTCTTCTGGCCAAGTGTCTTAGGCCGAATGGTCTTGCCTTTGGAGGAAAGAATCGGTTCGCTCAGAAACGATGCTGCGCCTTTGCCCGTCTGCGCTTTGATGCGAGACGCTTGAGCCACATCCGCTGCCCCCAGGTCAACACCCGCGCGGGCTAGGGCCACAACGTCGGCAATCAGCGCATGGGCTTTGTGAACCTCAGCCTGTGAACCAGAGACGGTGATGCTGTTGCCCCTCGCCACCACCACAACACCGGGGCACTCTGCTTCAACCTGTGCGAGAACGCGATCGTGAACGCCCAGAACACGAATCATGGCCACGTCATCGACGTCAATAGTGATCGACACCGAATCGCTAGGCGAGTGAGCTTTAGCCGGCAAGGGAACCCTCATCAAGTCCACCGGTCAAAACGTGCGCGTGGACGTGGAAGACCGTTTGGCCCGCAGTTTCACCGGAGTTGAACACGAGCCGGAATTCCCCATTCGCGTGCTCGCTGGCAAGCTCCTGCGCCATAGCAACAAGATCCGCAAGAAGCTGGGGGTCACCGGCGGCAAGCTCGGCGACGTTTGCATACTGCTGCGTTTTTGGCACCACAAGCAGGTGCACCGGTGCTTTCGGGGCAATATCCCGAAACGCAATCAGGCGATCGTTTTCCATCACGATGTCCGCAGGGATTTCGCGGGACACAATCTTGGAAAAAATCGAGGGCGCAGAAGAGCTCATGCCTTTAGTGTAGGCCGGGTCAATCTTGGGCGCATGGGCTATCACCAGCGACCAAGCGTCACGTTGAGGACAGCAAGTGCCGCCGGTCCGGCGCTAGAGGTGCGCAGCACGCTCTCCCCCAGCTTGCGCCTTGTGGCCCCGGATGTCTCGAGAGCACTCAATTCCTCGGGACTCAATCCCCCCTCGGGCCCTACAACCAGGAGAATCGGCCGGTCACCGGCTGGTCGAAACTGGGAGAGGGTCTCCGTAGCGACTGGATCCAAGACCACTATCTGGCACTCGCGTGCCAGAGCGCAGAGCTGCGCGGTTGTGTGGGGAGGAGTGACCTGAGGAATAAAGGCGCGAAGCGCCTGTTTGGTTGCTTCTGTGACGATCTTGGTCCAGCGGGCAACACCTTTGTCGACTTTGTCGCCCTTCCAGGTGGAGATCGACCGCGACGCTTCGTAGGGAATCACGCGATCAATACCAAGCTCGGTGGAGGCCTGAATCGCAAGCTCGTCCCGGTCCCCTTTCGCTAATGCCTGGGCCAGCCAGATTTCAGGCCTCGCCCGATCCTTGTGCTCAAGCGAAGTGACCCTCAGTACGACTTCGGAGCCAGAAACAGCGCTGACAGTTGCGGTAGCCATCATTCCGTTACCATCGCCCACCGCGGTTGTCTCGGCGAGAGCAAGCCTGCCAACCCGCGCCGCATGGTGGGCTTCATCGCCGGTGAGGGTGAGCGTGCCACCCACCGCCCAGGGGCGAGGGGTGGCGCTCAGGTAGAGGTGCGCCACCGACTAGCCACCAAACAGGCGGTCGCGGAACTTATGGAACATGCCCTGCTGAGCGCCTGCGAGCCTAGGGCCCTCCGCTTTGCGCAGTGCCTTGAACTTCTTCATCAACTCGGTCTCTTGAGAGCCAAGCTTGGTGGGGGTCAACACGTGGATGCCAAAGCGCAGGTCGCCCCGCCCGTTGCCGCGAAGTTTTGTCACACCGCGGCCCTTCACCGTGATCACATCAGCGCTCTGGACGCCTGGCTTAATCACAACCGTGACATCACCGTCCAAGGCCGGCAGGGTCACTTCCGTTCCAAGAACTGCATCCGCGACATCAAGCTCGATTGTCGCAATAATGTCGTCGCCCGAGCGGGAGTAAATGTTGTCCCCTCGAACCGTGAACTCCAGATAAAGATCACCGGCTGGGCCACCGCCGTGGCCAACCTCGCCTTGGCCGGGAAGGTGAATGCGCTGGCCGGTTTCGATGCCACCTGGGATATCCACGGAGAGCGAGCGGGTGGCGCGCACCCGACCCTGCCCAGCACACGTGGGACACGGGCTGTCAATGACAGATCCAAACCCACGACAGCTGCCACACGGGCTCTGGGTCACCATGTTTCCCAGCACCGAACGAACCGTGCGCTGAAGGCTTCCGCTACCGCCACAAATGTCACACGTTCTGGGCGATGTGCCAGGAGAGGCACACGAGCCCTGACATGTTTCACACAGCACCGCGGTGTCGAGCTCAAGAGTCTGCGTCACACCAAAAATCACATCGACGAGGTCAACATCGACTCGCACGAGCGCGTCCTGCCCGCGCTCCTGCCGCGGCCTAGGACCGCGGGAGCCCTGTTGTCCACCAAAGAAGGTTTCAAAGATGTCACCGAAGGGGCCAAACCCGCCAAATCCCTGGCCACCGCCCATGTCATAGTTGGCGCGCTGTTGAGGATCAGAAAGTACCTCATAGGCGTGGGTGACTTGCTTGAACTTGTCCTCGGCGCCCTCGTCGCTGTTCACATCGGGGTGGAGTTGGCGCGCAAGCTTGCGGTACGCCTTTTTGATCTCCTCGGCGCTGGCATCCTTAGCCACGCCGAGAACTTGATAGTGATCTACGCTCACGCCCTAGTTTCTTTCCTGGTTGTCGTCACCGAGCAGACGCGACAGGTAGCGCGCGACAGCACGCACCGCCGTCATGTTGCTCGAGTAGTCCATTCTGGTGGGGCCCACAACACCGAGGGTCGCCATTTGTTGATGTCCGCTCTGGTAGGAGGAGGCCAAAACCGCGGCCTCCGATAGAGCCCCTTCGTTTTCGCGACCAATGCGTGCCTGCACGTCGGTGGCATCAAGCTGCATCTCA
>CAZQIH010000097.1:0-4505 GCA_964593715.1 uncultured Microbacteriaceae bacterium | reverse complement strand
TGAACCTCAAATTCTGGGGCTAGGGACCCTTCATCAAGTCCGCCCTCGGGAATCGCAGCGCCGAGGGCGAACGAACCACCGGCGCCCAACGCTGTGACGAGCAGTGCGGCGAGGGCAATCAGCCAACGGCGTGCTGCCATCGGCACAGCAGGCAGAGGACGCATGCGTCCAAAGATATCGACAAGCAACGTCTGGCTGATGTGACCGCGGGAGAGTCGTCAAAAAGTTTCCGCCCACAGGACCCAGAGTCGCCAGAGTATGGTGGAGTACATGCGAGCGTTCATTTTCAGCAGTTCGATGCTGAGTGCCATTGCTGCCGGAATCGGGCTTCTGCGTCAAACAATCCGCAGGCCCTTCAGCTGGCAGCTTGGCCTGTTGTGGGCAAGCTGGATTATCTCCCTTGTGCTTGCTATTGCAAGCGTGCGCGAGCGCTCGCGCTCCTAGACAACAACTGCGGGGCCGGCTGCGGGACTTGAACCCGCAACCTTCCGATTACAAGTCGGATGCGCTACCAATTGCGCCAAGCCGGCACGCTGGTGGTTCCCCACCAAGCAACGACAACACTACCGCGGGTAGTGAACTATCCGCTGGTCTCCAAGGAGGCAACGAAGCTAGCCAGGTCGCCGTGGATCTCAGGCTGGTATTCCTTACCGTTAACCAACACGGTGGGGGTTCCCATCACCAGAGGAATCTCAGAGTTGCGCACCGGCAGAGGGCCCGTGCTCATCGCACGTGCCGTGGCGGAGGACACCCAGTTAGCGAAGGTCTCGTCCTTGATGCACGACTCAATCAACTCGAGGTTAGACGCTCCAGCAAAGCCGACCAGTTCGACCATTTCGTCGTCGGTGAGCTCATATTTCGCCGGGGGAACGGGCTGGCTTGCCAGCAGAAGCTCGCTGTAGTCAAAGAAATTGTCGGGCGAGTGCTCAGCAACACAGGCAACGCTGTTCGCTGCCCTGGTCGCATAGCGAGTGCCCGCCGTTTGAGCGTCGCGGAAGGCGAGCGGGTGGTACTCAACCGTTGCCGTCCCGTTCTCCAACCAGGTCCGGAACAGAGGGCCGTACATCGACTCGAACTGAGCACAGGCCGGGCACGAGTAGTCAATAAAGATGTTGATTGCAGGAACACCTGCGGCGTTCTCAGCGGAGGGCGTTGGGGCCTCTTCAGCGGCGAGCGCCGGGGTCGACACGGCAACAAAGCCCTCACCAATCTTGATGCCATCGCTTTGCATGTTGAGCGGGCCAGGTCCTGGAGGACGAAGAGAAGAAATAATAAAGACGGTTACGACCGCGATGATGGCGAGGACACCCACTGCGAGCGAGCTCTGGATGAGGACCTTGTTGCGCTTGGCCTTCTTCGACTGTGCTTCACGAAGAGTGCGAGCCTTGTCTCTGGCTTCCTGGCGCTTTTGATTTTTGGTCGGACGCGATTCAGAATTCATCGAAACTCTCTTTTCAGCAACATCGTCTGTCTCGGGGTTTCATCCCAGACTGGCAAATATTTCCTTGGCGGGAGCCAAGAGGTGCCAAGGGGCAATACTAACCCCGAAAGCTGAGGCATAGCTAACCCGAAAAAACGAGCGCGGGAACCTGGCATACTGGCAACGAGTTCACAGTGATGATGTGGACCATCCATTCACAACGGATCGTCCGGCACGTACCTGCCGGTGAAGGAGAAAAAATCATGGCGTCAGTGACGTTTGACAAAGCAAGTCGCATCTATCCGGGAACCACCACAGCGGCGGTGGATTCGCTCGAGCTCACCGTTGATGACGGTGAGTTTCTCGTCCTCGTAGGCCCCTCTGGCTGTGGCAAGTCGACTTCCCTTCGAATGCTCGCGGGCCTCGAAGAAATCAACGCCGGGCGCATTCTCATTGGTGACCGTGACGTCACCGATGTTGCCCCGAAGGACCGGGACATCGCAATGGTGTTCCAGAACTACGCTCTCTACCCCCACATGACGGTGGCCGAGAACATGGGCTTCGCACTCAAAATTGCCGGTGTCAACAAAGACGAGCGCATCGCGCGAGTTGTTGAAGCAGCCAAGCTTCTTGACCTCGAGCCCTACCTCGACCGCAAGCCAAAGGCGCTCTCCGGTGGTCAACGCCAGAGAGTTGCCATGGGCCGCGCAATCGTTCGCGAACCCCAGGTCTTCCTGATGGATGAGCCATTGTCGAACCTGGACGCGAAGCTTCGCGTTCAGACCCGCACGCAGATTGCCTCGCTGCAACGTCGACTCGGCGTGACTACCGTGTACGTGACCCACGACCAAACCGAAGCGCTCACCATGGGTGATCGCATCGCAGTGTTGAAAGATGGTGTCCTCCAGCAGGTCGGAACCCCACGGGATCTCTACGAAGCTCCTGCGAACTCCTTCGTCGCAGGCTTCATCGGCTCCCCCGCCATGAACCTCTTTGACGCCGACATCGTTGAGGGTGGGGTTCAGTTTGGAACCGCAACGGTAAAGGTTGATCGCAACACTCTCTCCGGCGCCACCGGTAGCCGCGTGACTGTGGGGATTCGCCCCGAAGACTTGACCGTCTCCAAGACCGGTGAAGGACTGCAGACCACTGTCGAGCTCGTCGAAGAACTCGGTGCCGATGGTTACCTCTATGGCAGCACCCAGGTGAACGGCCAGAACATCGACGTTGTCGTGCGAGTCGATGGCAGAAACCACCCGGTCGCAGGAGACAAGGTCTCGCTGTTGCCCATCGAGCACCACATGCACGTGTTTGACACGGCAACCGGAGTGCGCCTCACCAAGGAAGCCATCTCCGCTGGTTCCTAACACTGTGGTTGGTGTGGGGAGGAAATTGTCCTCCCCACACAACACAACGAAGGCAGGGTCATGAGCGGATCGCTCTCGATTACGGCGTCTGTTGCGAGCCCCGAGCTGCTCGAGCTGCCCTGGGAACTACCTCTGGAACAGTGGCCCGACAAAACGGTCGCTGCTCTGCCCAAGGGTATTTCCCGACACATCGTGCGCTTTATCTATATGGGCGCGCACATTGTGGCAATCAAGGAAACCACTGAGGCGTTGGCGGTTCGCGAATACAAGATGCTCAAGAAGCTCGCAAAGCGCGGGGTTCCCTGCGTAAAGCCGGTGGCCATCGTCTCGGGGCGCACCGATCGTCACGGTGCTCCCCTGCCGACAGCGCTGGTCACGAGGCATCTTCGTTTCTCCCTTCCGTATAGGGCGCTCTATTCACAAACTCTCCGCCCCGACACTGCGACGAGGCTCGCTGATGCGCTAGCCGTCTTGTTGGTTCGCCTTCACATCGTTGGATTCTTTTGGGGAGATGTGTCGCTTTCCAACACTCTGTTCCGGCGAGACGCTGGCGCCTTCGCCGCCTACCTTGTCGATGCAGAGACCGGGGAGATGATGCCGGGCAGCCTCTCGGATGGTCAGAGGGAAAATGATCTCGAGATTGCCAGGGTCAATGTGGCAGGAGAGCTTCTCGACCTCCAAGCGGGCGGTCGGCTCGATGAGGACATCGACCCTGTCGCTGTCGCGCAGTCGATTATTGATTCTTATCGACTGCTCTGGACGGAGTTGACCGGCTGGGAAAGCTTTGACCAGTCCGAGCGCTGGCGCATCTCAGAGCGCGTCCACCGTCTTAACGAGCTCGGGTTCGACATCGAGAACCTCACGATCTCCAGTAATGACGCAGGAACCGAACTGCAGATTCAACCCAAAGTCGTCGACGCGGGACACCACACGAGACGTCTCCTGCGCCTCACCGGTATAGACGCCGGCGAGAACCAAGCGAGGCGACTGCTGAATGACCTCGACTCTTACCGTGCCTTCCACTACCCGCAAGGCGACGTGGACGAAGTGATGGTTGCCCACGAGTGGCTGAGCGATGTGTATGACCCGGTCATTCGCTCAATCCCCAAGGAATACCGGGGAAAACTGGAACCGGCGGAAATCTTCCACCAGTGGCTAGAGCACCGCGCTGCACGGTCGCAGAAGGAAGACCGCGACATCACACGCGAAGAAAGCGTCGCCTCGTACATCGATGAGGTGCTCCAGCACCGCAGGGATGAAGCGATGGTCACCGGCCCGCCGACTGAAGCAATCACAATGCCGAACCCGACCATTGAACTCAACTGGCGGGATCGGATTTAAAGGGTCTTGCCCGCGAGGAAGCGCCCTCTCGTAATTTCGTAGAGAACAACGCTGGCAGCGATGCCAGCGTTCAACGACTCGGCATTGGAACTAATGGGAATCGTGACGATGGCGTCGCAGGTCTCGGTGATCAGCCTCGAGAGGCCTTTCCCCTCACTGCCCACCACCAAGACAACCGGCGCCTTGCCAAAATCCATGCCGGGGGTCGGGATATCACCACCGCCATCAAGGCCGACCACCATGTATCCGCGCTCTTGAAAGGCCTTGAGTGTCTGGGTCAGATTTGCGGCCATTGCTACTGGGGTGCGAGCAATCGCGCCGGCGGATGTTTTCCACGCCGCAGCGTTCACACCGACGGAGCGACGCTTGGGAAGAAT
>CAZQIH010000096.1:0-4580 GCA_964593715.1 uncultured Microbacteriaceae bacterium | reverse complement strand
TCATCCCGCCGGTGGTAGTTCTTTAGGACATTGGCCACGAAATCATTGAGGCGATCAGCCGCCCCCTGCTCACCTGGGTTCCACATCTCTTCAAGACCAGCGGACCAATCCGGGGCGGTGGGAAGAAGATCCCAGTCACTGACCTCGTCTGAGGCAATCCCACTCGTGCTCATGAGCGTCGAGGGCGCACTCAGGGGAACCCTCGGTGGCTCGGATGCTAAGCAGGCTCGCCAAAAGGGTGTGAACACGCGGAATGGGCGGTCTTCGCCCGTTCTAATGGTCCACGGCTCAAACAGCAGGTTGCCGGCAAAACTTTCGCACATCAGGCCTGCGTCTCTCAGTTCGGTCTTGAGAGTCGCATCTGCCTCGCGAGTTACTCCATAGCGCCGGTTCCAAAAGACAGCGCCCGCTCCGGTTTCGCGCACCACGTCGCGGACGACATCACCTCCTCTGCCCCGACGCAGAATGAGGGAGCCACCGAGAGCTTCGATGTCTTTTTTCAGGGAGAGTAGCGAGTGGTGGAGCCACCACTTCGTTGCGCCACCGAGCGGCCTGGAACCGGGGCTTTCTTCGTCGTGAACATAGAGAAGAAGCAGCGACTCGCCTCTGGCCACAGCCGCTTCCAGAGCAGGGTTATCCGAGAGTCTCAGGTCGTTGCGAAACCAGACGATACTGGGGCTTGAGGTCATCTGGTTAGCGTAGAGGGCTTGCCTGGAAGCTGTCCAAGCGGGAGTTTCCCGGACGTGATGAGGGCCGGCCGCTGAGGCGAGCGACCGGCCCTGTTCCCTTGCACCAAGAGTGTTTTGTAATCACATGAGCGAGAGCTGCTAAAGCACGCAACTGACGATGAGGCCAATATATAACAGATTGGTAACGCTGTCTATACCCAGAATTTTGCTGGGAAAATCGGCTTAGATCATGTCCGGCGAGGGGGCCTCGCCGTAGTGGATCGTGACATCCGCATGCCGGTCAAACCGGTAGCCAGCCCCGCGGACGGTGCGAACTATGTCTTCATAGCGGCCAAGTTTTGAACGAAGCCGGCGTACATGCACGTCGATAGTGCGGGAGTTGGGGATATCGTCATCTCCTGCTGCCCACAGCGCTTCTATGATCACTTCCCGGCGCACTGTCTGCCCTTCGCGCAACACCAGGAACTGCAGAAGCGCAAACTCTTTGAACGTGAGTGGCGCAGTCTCGCCATCGATGGTGACTCTCTTGCGCGAGATATCGATGATTACCGAGAGTACCCGCTCGGGCTGGGCCGGCTTGAGCTTGGCCAGTGCTGCTGGGTCGTGCAGTGCCATGCGCACAATCTCTAAGTTGTTGCCGCCTGAGCCGGTCGGGGCAAGCGCAATCGCCGCGTGGGTGTCCGCGCTTGGCACATGATGGGCGACGGTTTTCTTGAGTTCCTTGACCAGGGTTTCTAGAGAAATCCCGGCGTCTCGGGCGTCGCCTTCGGTGACGCCCACATACAGAGCGAACCCGCGAGGTTCACGAGGTGAAGAAGAGGTAGTCATTGCTGTCGATTCGGTAGGGGGCGCAGAAGCCCTCGGAAGAAGGGGACGTTAGTCACACATTCGACAGCAACACTCAGGCGCCCCCTGCGGGAGCATCGACAAAGCCAGAGTGTTCATGGCCCGATTATCGCCGGCTAGTCAGCGAACCGTCAAGTCCCCTTGAGGCCTAGCCGACCGTCCCATAGAGGCGATCCCCTGCGTCACCGAGGCCTGGGACGATGAAGCCCCTCTCATTGAGCTTTTCATCCAGAGCGCCGAGGACGATGGTGACCTTCATACCCTTGGTGCCCTCCTCCACGGCTTTCACTCCCTCGGGAGCGCCAAGCAGACATACCGCCGTGATGTCGGAGGCACCTTTATCGGCGAGGAACTTGATCGCCTGGAGGAGTGACCCGCCGGTTGCGAGCATCGGGTCAAGAACGAAGCACTGACGATCAGAGAGGTTCTCAGGCAAGCGCTCCGCATAGACGCTTGGCTGAAGCGTTTCTTCATCGCGCACCATACCGAGGAATCCGACTTCAGCGCTGGGGAGCAAAGCCACCATCCCCTCTAACATCCCAAGGCCTGCGCGAAGAATGGGGACAACGACGGGGCGTGGTCTGGCGAGTTTCTTGCCGAGCGTCTTCTGAACGGGAGTAACGATCTCGTGGTCTTCGACCCGAATGTTGCGCGTTGCTTCATAGGCGAGGAGCGTCACCAACTCGGAGGTTAGCGCCCGAAATACCGGCGAGGGAGTGTCCTGGTCACGCAAGACAGAGAGCTTGTGGGAGACCAGAGGATGATTGGCGACGTGTAAATCCATGACGCTCACCTTACCCCTCGGAATCGGGGTCATGAAGCTGGATAAAGTGGGGCACATGGTGAGCGATCACGATCTCATGGGGCTGGCGTTGGAGGTTGCCCGGGCGGCACTCCACACGGGTGATGTGCCGGTTGCAGCACTCGTTGTTGATGGCGCTGGCATCGTTGTTGCCAAGGCGTGTAACCAGAAAGAGCGAGACCATGATCCGACCGCTCACGCGGAGGTTGTGGCTCTTCGCCTGGCTGGCCACGCGCTCGAGACCGCCAATCTTTCTGGCCACACGCTCGTGGTGACCCTTGAACCGTGCGTGATGTGCGCCGGGGCGATAACGCAGGCTCGAATCTCCCGGGTCGTTTTTGGAGCCTGGGACCCCAAGGCCGGCGCTGCTGGCAGCGTCTACGATCTTGTGCGCGATCGGTCACTGCCTCATCGCGTTGACGAGGTCATCGGGGGAGTGCGCGAGGCGGAGTGTGCCTCGCTACTCACCGAGTTCTTCGAGCAGGCTAGAGAGTCCTAGCTCACCAGACCCGGCCACAGGACGGCGATAAAGAGGTTCGAGATAGCGAATGCTCCTGCCACGTGGAGCAGAGGCAAGAGTTTGCGCTGCGAGGTGCCGGCCTCCATCTTCTTCTGGCGGCGGTACGCGATGAGAGCCACGATGAAGATCACGAGCGCCGAAATGGTCTTCACCGCAATCTTGGTGTGGTCTAGAGACATGTCGGGGTCATCGGCGAGACGCATCTCAGCGAGGCCGGTCAACAGGAGACCAGTCACGAGCTGAACGATGCCACCGGCGAGAACCCACGAGAACGCGTAGCCGGTGTGGGCTCGCATCTGAATAAGGAAGGGCCCGATGATCATGGCCAATCCGAAGAAGTGGGCAATCAGAGTGATATCTCTGACAAGTTCCATGGGGTTCTCCTCGTTAGTCGGAAGCTTTAATCACAATAACGTCGGTCGGAGGGTCTTCCCTGGAAGGGTCGCGCACGAGTTCTGGCTCAATGTAGATCTCTGCGGTGTCGGTAGTGACCTCTCGGACTCGGCGCTTGGCTTCGTCCAGTGAGTGGGAGAGGACGTAGACCGGAAGGGAGTCAATGAGTTCGACTGTTGCGGCGATCACCCAGTGGCCATCCGGCTCGGAGACAGCGCTAAGACGAAGGACGGACTGAACGTCGGGCGACCCAGACAATGCCGCAAGGATTGGTTCACGCGCTGGCGCTTTACCCTGGGATTTCTTCTTGTTACTCATGACATCACCCGCCACTTCCCCGACGTTGGGTCTCTATGGTCCACTCAATCTACACTGGCCCCATGGTCACAAAACTTCCCCGGATTGCAATCCTCGGCACCGGCAACATGGGTGGCGCGATTCTTCAGGGATTGACCAGGCCAGGTGTCGACCTGGAAGGGATTCGGGTCACCACTCGGTCCGAGGCCTCCGCAAACCGGCTTCGAGCGAGTGGCGTTGTCGCCGAAAGCCTCGAGGCCGAGCCGAATGCAAACGCGCAAGCCGTTCATGACGCCGACATTGTTGTGCTTGCGGTCAAGCCAGCACAGATTTCGGGCCTCCTTTCAGAGATTGCCTCCTCCGCCAAGCCTGAGGCGATCATGGTCAGTGTTGCCGCGGGCGTCACGCTGTCGACCATGGAAGAGGTGTGGCCGGGGGCCGTGGTGCGCACGATGCCGAACACTCCCGCAGAGGTTGGCCTTGGCGTCACGGGGATTGCTCGCGGATCACGCGTGAGTGACAAAGAGCTGGCGGTCGTCCGAGCGCTATGTGAAACATTCGGGACGGTGATTGAGGTTGCGGAATCCGACATCAACGCTCTGAGTTCTTTCTCTGGCTCTGGGCCCGCCTATGTTTATTTCTTCATGGAGCGCTTCATCGAGGTTGCCAGGGAGCGCGGGTTCAGCGACGAGGCTGCCCGTGTCATGGTGGAGGGCGCCTTCCGCGGAGCTACCGAGCTGCTGGCGCGCTCGGGGGAATCCCCGGAAAAGCTGCGTGAAGCAGTAACGAGCCCCGCTGGTACCACGGCGGCCGCACTGGAAGTTTTTGGTCAGGCGGATCTGACTGGCATCATCCGTGCGGCAACGGACGCAGCAATCGCTCGAGCCGAGGAAATGGCGAAGAGCTAGTTACTTGTCGAGGGCAGCGAAGGTTTCAATGTCTTCGTTTGTGCCAGAGACAATGATGAGGTCGTGGTTGCTCACCACAGTGTTCTCTGTTGCATAGGTGAAGGGCTTCCCCGGAGACTTCACGC
>CAZQIH010000095.1:0-4599 GCA_964593715.1 uncultured Microbacteriaceae bacterium | reverse complement strand
GGCCATCTCGCGGCCCTGGCCCAAAGCGGGCACCAATATAGAGGCCACTCGCGATTCCCATCATGAGTAACCCGGCGGCAAAGAGGAATCCCCGCTGCACGAGCGACTCCGGGCTTTCAACAAGCAGCAATCCGACCTCCATGGCTGGGCCAATAAGGAGGACATTCATGACGGTCCCAAACCCTGGCTTCTGCCGTAGCGGTATCCAGATGAGCAACACCAGTGCACCTGTGACGAGGATGACCCAGCCGATGCCAAAGCCCCACGTGAGGTGGATGCCCTCGGCAAAGACTGTCCACGGGTCCACTCCCAGGCCTGAGCGCAACATCATCGCGGCAGCGAAACCGAAGAGAAAGAGGCCCGCGAAGAGTTGCCCCCAGCGTCTGATGTAGTGGAGGGTGCGGGGCACACCCCTACCCTAAACCTCCTCCACCTGCTACCGTTGAACCTGGAACAAGAGTTAGTGCCGCTGTAGGCAGTCCTCGAGGGCCATCGCCTCACAATCGTGAGAGCGGCCGTAATGTGTAGACGAAACAGCCCCGGTCTGGCTAGTGGTGATCTGGGTTGGGCGTGAATCTGACGCCTCTTCTCCTCAAACAATCATCACGAAAGCTAAACCCATGCCTCAGAAAAAGCAGGCGTCTTCATGGCGCCCACCAACAAAGCGCACCTCCTTCCAGGATGCTAAAAAAGCGCGTCCCCGTCCCGAGGGCTCACGCCCCGACCGCGGTGAGCGCCCGGCCTCGTCCGAGCGACCTGCGCGCGATGATCGTCCGTCGCGTCCCGCTACCGGTGGCCGCCCCGCCTATGGAGACCGTTCAGCCCGTCCAGCACGCACCTACGGTGAGCGTCCCGCCACCGGCGAGCGTGCCTCGCGCCCGCACTATGACCGCACCGCTTCCGCAGAGCGACCCGCTCGCGGTGAGCGCGTTGACCGCGAACGTCCCGCTTATGGCGACCGTCCGGCACGTGGTGAACGGTTTGACCGCGAGCGCCCATCGCGTCCCAGCCGGTCTGATTCCGATCGCCCTCGTTCAGACCGCTTCGGATCTGACCGGCCCGCTGCCGATCGTCCATCCTCTGACCGCGGAGGTCGTTACGAGCGTTCCTCTAGCGAGCGACCCGGTCGTCCCGCGCGCTCGTTTGATGACCGCCCCCGCCACAGCGATCGTCCTTCGCGCCCGGTAGTGCAGAACGTTGTTCACGATGCGCTGTCCGCTATTCAGGTCACTGCCGATTCTGCAGAGGGTTTGCAGTTTGGCGATCTTGGTCTTGGTGCCCGCATTGTTGAGGCCATCAAAGATTTAGGTGCGCCAACTCCGTTTGCGCTGCAGGCTGCGACTATTCCGGTGGCACTGACTGGACGTGACGTTCTGGGACGTGGCCGCACGGGCTCTGGCAAGACCATTGCCTTCAGTGCTCCGCTGGTTGAGCGCTTGTTGCAGATGTCCAAGAACGGTGTGAAGCGCGCCATCGGTCGCGCGCCACGCGCCTTGATTCTGGCCCCCACCAGGGAGCTAGCACTTCAGATTGATCGCACCGTGCAGCCCATTGCTCGTAGCGTTGGCTTGTTCACCACTCAGGTTTATGGTGGTGTGCCCATTGGCCGTCAGATCGGTGCTCTCGAGCGCGGCGTCGACATCGTCATCGGAACTCCCGGTCGCATCGAGGACTTGATTGCCAGACGCAAACTGGATGTGTCCCAGGTCATGATTTCTGTCGTCGACGAAGCGGATCACATGAGTGAGCTCGGATTTATTGAGCCACTTGAGCGGATCCTCTCTCAGACCTCCCCCGAGGGCCAGAGACTCTTGTTCTCCGCCACGCTCGATGCTGGGGTGTCGAACATTGTCCGCGAGTTCCTGCGCGACCCTGCCGTATTCGAAGTTGCTGGCGAAAACCAGGAGTCTTCGACAATTGACCACCAGGTCTGGGTTGTTGACCAGCGTGACAAGCGCGACATGGTGATCGAGTTGGCCCGCAAGGGCGGCAAGACGCTGATGTTTGCCAGGACTCGCGCTTTTGCCGAAGAGCTTGCCGACATGGTCGACGACGAGGGTATTCCTGCCGTCAGCCTGCACGGTGACTTGAATCAGGCTCGTCGTCAGCGCAACCTGGACAAGCTCACCTCTGGTCGAGTCAGCGTCTTGGTGGCCACTGACGTCGCTGCCAGGGGTATTCACGTCGATGACATCGACACCGTTGTTCAGGTCGATCCCCCCGATGACCACAAGTCCTATGTTCACCGCTCCGGTCGCACCGGTCGCGCGGGCAAGAAGGGCACGGTCATCACGTTGACCACGCGCGCGCGAGCCCGCAGGTTGATGGATTTGATGAAGACCGCCGGCATTTCCGTCGAACCGCGCGAGATGCGCCCCTCAGACGTCAGGGCCTTCGAAGCCGTCTAAGCAGCTAGTAGTGCACTTGCGGCGAGCGCAAGCCCCAATCCGAACCACTGGATGAGGGCGATGCGCTCCCGCAGCACCACTGCGGCCAGCAAGATGGTTCCGGCTGGATAGAGCGCCACAAGCACTGACACGACGCTCAAGTCACCAAGCCGAAGCCCATAGATAACGGCAATATTGGCCGCAACATCAAAGATGCCAGCGGCAATAACAATCGGCCACAGTTTCCCGATTTCTGAAAGACCGGGAAGCGAGGGTGTCTTGGAGCGCGCCATGCGCGCGACCACCACTGCCCCAATAGCCACGAGCAGAAGCGTTGATGAGGCGATGCGGTTGGCAACCAGTGGGATCACCCCAGAGTCACCTGGGGAAAGGTCGATCAGAACAATCGTGAGTCCAATGAATGTGCCGGACCCCGCGGCCATAATGAGCCCGAGAGGCCGCGGACGCACGGCTCCTTTTTCTGGAACAAATCCGACCAACACGACCGCAACGAGCGCCAGAGCCAGAGCAATGAAGAAGCTGGGTCCACTGCCCTCCCCCGAAGCCAAGCCGACGCTCACGGGAACGATGGCAGAGATGAATGCTGTGGCGGGGGACAAGATGCTCATGGGCCCAATGGCGAGACTCCCGTAGAGCAAGCCGATACCGATTGCTCCGGCAACACCTGAGGCGAACCCATAGGACCATGCGTCAGCGCTGCTCACGGCAGGGATGAAGAGGGCCGCGCCCGCGATACCAATCAACCCAACGACGGCGACCCCGGCAGTGACAAGAATCGTCGAGGACCTGCGCGCGGCGAGACCGCCGAAGAAGTCAGCAGCACCGTAGGTGAGAGCCCCAATGAGCCCGAGGGTGACGGTCAGCACGAATGAACTTTCATCGTTGTAACAGTATTACCTCTCGGGAGGCGTCCCTGGCCACAAACCAATACTCTTAGTCGCGTCGGCCCTGCGATAAAAGGAGCATCGTGTCTTTGGTTTATGGAAACATCACGGAAGCGTTTGGAAACACCCCGCTCGTTCGTTTGAATCGAGTGACCGAGGGCGCGGGCGCGACTGTATTGGCCAAACTCGAGTTCTATAACCCCTCTTCCTCGGTCAAGGACCGGCTCGCTATTTCTGTGGTCGATGCAGCCGAAGCGTCCGGAGAGCTGAAGCCCGGTGGCACGATTGTTGAGGCCACCAGTGGCAACACCGGAATCGCACTCGCCATGGTCGCGGCCGCCCGCGGATACAAGGCAATCCTCGTGATGCCAGACACCATGAGTATTGAGCGCCGGATGCTCTTGCGCGCCTACGGAGCCGAACTGGTGCTCACCCCTGGGTCGGAGGGCATGACTGGCTCCATCGCAAAGTCAGTGGAAATCGCTGAGAGCATCCCCGGTTCCGTCTTGGCTCGTCAGTTTGAGAACGAAGCGAACCCCGAAATTCACCGTCGCACGACGGCGGAGGAAGTCTGGCGCGACACCGATGGCGCCGTTGATGTTTTTGTCTCGGGCGTTGGCACCGGAGGCACCCTGACTGGCACCGGCCAGGCGCTGAAGGCCAAGAAGCCAAGCCTGAAGGTGATTGGTGTTGAGCCTGCTGAATCGCCGCTGCTGAACGGTGGCGAGGCTGGCCCACACAAGATTCAAGGAATCGGACCCAACTTTATTTCACCCATTTTGGACCAAACGATTTATGACGAGGTCATCGATGTGACAAGCGCCGATGCCGTATCGATGGCACGACGACTTGGCTCTGAAGAGGGCATCCTCGGCGGTATTTCCTCCGGGGCCACCGCTCAGGCAGCGGTTGAGTTGGCCCACCGCCCTGAATTTGCTGGCGCCACCATCGTCGTTATTCTGGCAAGCTTTGGTGAGCGTTATTTGTCCACTGTTTTATACGAGGGTCTCGAAAGCTAACATGCCTCCCATCACCCGCATCGGCGAAGATATCGAAGCGATGCGACAGCGGGATCCTGCTGCCCGCAACAATCTTGAGGTTTTCCTCACATCGCCTGGCGTGCACGCTCTCTGGTGGCATCGGGGCGCACACAGTTTGTGGTCGTGGGGCTGGTATTTGCCAGCGCGCCTGATTTCCCACCTCTCACGATTCATCACCGGCATTGAGATTCACCCCGGGGCTACCATTGGGCGCAGGGTCGTTATTGATCACGGCATGGGTGTAGTGATCGGCGAAACCGCGATTGT
>CAZQIH010000094.1:0-4610 GCA_964593715.1 uncultured Microbacteriaceae bacterium | reverse complement strand
GAAATTCCTCCTCACCGAAGCATCGAGATGGTTTACCAGCTCGAGGGCCCGCGCAGGTGTATGTAAGTTACGTTCTTTTTCAAAGACTTAGCTCCGTGCGCCCGCGCCGGAGCTTTTTTCATTCCCGCTCCTTCGGCACCACCACACGTCAACCAAAAGGAGCACCATGGCGAACAAGGAAGCAACTATCGCCGAACTTACGGAGCACTTCCGTACGTCCACGGCTATTGTGCTGACTGAGTATCGCGGTCTGAGCGTGGCACAGCTGAAGAAGCTGCGTCGCACCATTCAGGCCGACGCTACCTATGCCGTGGTGAAGAACACGCTGACCAGAATTGCGGCCAAAGAGGCAGGCATCGATGCATTCGATGGCGCCCTCGTTGGTCCTTCTGCTCTGGCCTTCATTCACGGCGACGCCGTGACCGTGGCCAAGAGCCTGCGTGACTTTGCCAAGGAAAACCCCGCGTTGGTGATCAAGGGTGGCTATTTCGATGGCGCCCCCATTTCACCCGCCGAGGTCATGCAGCTCGCCAACCTCGAAACCAGAGAGGTCCTGCTTGCCAAGCTCGCGGGCGCCTTCAAGGCTTCGCTCTACGGCGCTGCATACATGTTCAACGCCCCATTGGCTCAGGCCGTCCGCACCGTCGACGCCCTTCGCCAGAAGCAGGAGTCCGCTGGTTAACACCAGCGGTGTAGTACACGAAAAAACTAAGGAGAAAAAATGGCCAAGCTCACAACTGACCAGCTCATCGATGGATTCAAGGATCTGTCTCTCATTGAGCTCAGCGAGTTCGTTAAGAAGTTCGAAGAGGTCTTCGAAGTAACCGCAGCAGCCCCCGTGGCTGTTGCAGCTGCAGGTGCTCCTGCGGCTGGTGGCGGCGACGCCGGGGGCGCCGCTGAAGAGAAGAGCTCTTACGATGTTGTTCTCGAAGCCGCTGGTGACAAGAAGATCCAGGTCATCAAGGAGGTGCGCGCACTCACCAACCTCGGTTTGGGTGAGGCAAAGGCACTCGTTGATGGTGCTCCCGGTGTTGTGCTTGAGGGCGCAAACAAGGAGACCGCCGACAAGGCTAAGGCTGCTCTCGAAGAGGCTGGCGCAACCGTCACCCTCAAGTAGTCAACTGCTTGATTACTGTGGCGCTCTCCTTCGGGAGGGCGCCACAGTCATTTAGCGTCCAGGGAGAACGCGCCCGTCAATGAGATGGGCAACGATCTCCTCCAGGCGCATCTGCGCTGACCAACCGAATGTTTCTTTTATGCGCTGTGGGTTGAGATTTAGTGAGGCGATATCCATTGGCCGATGAAGAGTGGCATCTGAGGTGACCGTGGCGGCCCGATCTATACCGAGTGCATCGCAGGCAAGAGTCACGAAGTCATCGAGGCTTCGAGTCTGGCCGGAGGCCACAAGGTAGTCGCCTGGTTGGCCCCCTGAGCCGATCAAACTAATGGCGCTAGCGACCTCCCCAGCCCACACCCAGTCTCTTTCGATCGCAGTGTTGCCGAGACGGAGACTTGTTTCTTCCCCCGACTCGATTTTCTTGAGAGTCGACACAATCTTTTGGGTGACGAAATGCGGTCCGCGCAGGGGTGACTCATGGTTAGTCAGAATCCCGTTTGACGCAGCGAGCCCGAAGGTGTCGCGATAGTTCCTGGTGATGCTAAAGGTGGCTGCTTTTGCGACACCGTAGGGGCTCACCGGTCGCATAGGAGTTGATTCGTCGATTGTGTGGTCGGGCTGGTTTCCAAAACAGTCGGTGCTCGTGGCGTTGAAGAATGCGCCTTGGTAGCCACTTGCGTTGAGGACCTCGAGGACGGTAATGATGGGCTCGGTGATATCGCGGAAGACCTCGGCCGGGTTGTCAAAAGACTGGGCCACGCTACTGGGGCCGGCCAGATAGTAAATGGAGTCTGGCGCTTGGTTGTCGAGAAAACTCGACACGCTCTTCACATTCGATGGTTCCAGCGTGCCGGTGTCGACTTGGCCGTCGAGGCCGAGGGCCTCATAGCGCCACCAGTCCGTTGTTGCAGGATCCCGGGACGTCACAGTGACCCTGTGGCCGGTGCCGATGAGGTGGTGGGCCAAGTAAGCGCCAGTTTGCCCAGAGCCACCAATAATCAGCGCACGTGAGCTCACGGTCACCCCCTACTTCTCTGGTCTCTGCGAACTATTCCTCGGCGAACTCTGACCCTATGAGCTTACGGGCGCGGTACTGGTCCTCACCTCAAGGTCCACCTGGAGCTCCAGGTGGGCGTCATCTTTCTCATCCCACTCGCCACCGAGCTGGGCGAGCGCCTGGGACACAGCCATGCTGCCTTGCCGAGCTGGGTGCTGGTTCATTGTTGTCAGACCAAAGGTTTCTCCTAGTGGGTGGCCATCGATGCCAATGACGGAGAGGTCCTCCGGGACTCGAATGCCAAGTTCCCTAGCGGCCGTGATGACACCGATGGCGATCTCATCTGATCCAGCAACAATCCCTGTTGGCCCGCGTGCTGGATCGGAGAGGGCTTTCATCGCGCTTCGATAACCCCCTGACAAATCAAAGTCGTCACCGAGGAAGTCGTTGTCGTGGGAGAGGCCAGCCGTCTTCATCGCCTGGCGGAAGCCGGCCAGCCGGTTGGAGTGCACTTCGAAGTCGAGTTGCTTCTCTTGATCACCGCCGATGTGCATGAGTTTCTTGTGCCCGAGGCTGATGAGGTATTCCGTCGCCCGTCTAGCTGTCGCCACATCGTCAATCGAAAAAGTCGCGATGTTTGGGATGCGCCCACCAATTCCCACAATAGGTTTACCGAGGTCCCTGAGCCGTTGAACCTCTTCATCGTTGATGAACAAGGTCAACGCGATTACAGCGTCGACGCCCTTTCTCACCAAGAAATACTTGAACAGCGCAGTGCGCTGTTCTTTGTCATCTGTTAGCCGATAGAGAGTGAGGTCATAACCCGCACCAATTAGCGCCGACTCGACGCCGTCGATGACCTCGGAATAGAACCAACGATTGATAAACGGTGTCACCACAGCGATGTTCCGGGAGCGCCCGGTGGCCAGGCTTTCGGCAGCACTCGAGGCCACAAAGCCAAGCTCCTCTGCTGCAGCAGCCACTCGTGCTCGTGTACTTACCGACACGGAACCGCGACCAGATAGCGCGCGCGAGGCGGTTGACTTCGACACCGTTGCTAGTTTTGCGACGTCAGCCAGGGTGCTCATTCACTGATTTTAGCGAAAGAAAGGTTGTCGCGAGCCGCGCTGACTCGCTTCGGGTAAACGGAGCGCCCCAACCCTAGGGAGACTTGGTCAGTTCCCTCACGAAGAGAGTTACTCCCAGAGACGTAAACGCCATTAGTTCCTGCTGTGATGGTGGTGCATCCTCGCCGTTTATCCAGATGGTCTTGCTAGCAGGGAATCGACCGAGGAGCTGGTGAGCCAAGTCTTCGTTGCGCTTGATACTCCCGATGACAACGAGATCGAATTTGGACAGCGATGGTGTACTCAGAGAAAGCGGTGCCGAGCGTATTTCGTTTGGGTTTTTTAGTCCTGGATCAAGAACGCGGGTGTATCCAAATCCTCGACCGTAGAGCTTGGCTGAATCCCCTGACCAATCCTCGTAGAGGTAGTCGGTCGGGAACGCCACTGACACCCGATTCCCCAGTAGCTGCTTCAGGCCAATCAGCGTGAGAATGCTCTGATAGTCAGGCATTCCAACAGCAGCCTGATCAATGAATAAGACTTTCGGGTTCGGTATCGGGCTCGCGGCCTTCAGGAAGTAGCGCGCCATCGCTTCAGTCGTGAGGTTCTGGTTGAAATAGTCGACGAGTTGTTTGCGAACGTCGATTCCCAATGAACCTGCTGCCGCGTTGAGTTGACTTGCCACCTCAGTAAAAAAACGCTTTGGGTAGTGCACCATCGTGAATTCGGGAATCAGCCTGGCGTCTGGCATATAAGGGACAGCCCCCGAGTAGAGAATTTCGAGGTGTCGAAAACAGTCCCATCCTCCCTTTTTGTGGGTCAGGGCAAATCGATATCCTGCGTACGTTTTGATGTACGCGTCCCCGTCGGTGAAAGCATAGGAGTGGCCAGGGAACACCGGGCACATTGCTCCGCCACTGCTGTTGCCGCGGGGGGCAGAAGCCGCCCGCGGGTAGCTGAAGGAAATTGGCCACACTCCGGCGGCTTCGTAGGCCCGGACCGCATCGAGCCAGACATCCTCAGAACTGGGTAGGGGGCTAAGTTTCATCGATGTAGGGCGACGAGAATGTCGAACCATGAGCCCCCACTTGGCGGCTGCCGGGGCTCCCGCGATTCCCTCAATGTCCCCGGCGACAAAGCGCACGAAATACTTCAGAGTGGTTCCCGCAAGAACAGCTTTTTGCCTAGCCCAAGGAGGGGAAACCTTCAGCGCGTTGAGAAACCTGCGAAGGGTCCATCCCGATTTTTCCTGGTTGACCACCCCCCTAAATGTAGTCGGCCCTAATGCGACGTGATTGAAAGGAACACCGTTGGGCGGGAAACCGGTTCAGTCTCGTGCCCATAATTTGGGTGTTCAGGATTTTCCGGCGGAGGATGGGGGATTCGAACCCCCGAGGGCTTTCACCCAACACGCTTTCCAAGCGTGCGC
>CAZQIH010000093.1:0-4633 GCA_964593715.1 uncultured Microbacteriaceae bacterium | reverse complement strand
TGCCTATGTCATCGGCGTCAAACTTCGGGCCTATCCACTCCTTCAGGCGTTGGCCCTTGTGTTGGTCATCGCCCCCTTCTTCATCAGCTTTCTTCTGCGCACTCTGGCGTGGAAGCAAATCTTTGCCGATGAGGGGTGGTTGCTAAGCGCGCTCAAGGGTTTGCAACTGATTCCCGCTGAGGCCTATTTCACGGGAAGCCCAGCTGCGGTCATATTCGGGTTGACCTATAACTTCATTCCCTTCATGACCCTGCCGATTTATACGTCTCTTGAGAAGCTCGATCTTCGATACGTGGAAGCAGGCGGGGACCTCTATGCGCACCCGGTCACAGTTTTTCGCACGATTACCTTCCCCCTCTCACTGCCCGGTGTGCTCTCGGGAGTTCTGTTGACCTTTATCCCAGCGGCTGGTGACTACATCAATGCGAGTCGTGAATTCTTGGGCTCAACAGACACCCAAATGATCGGCAATGTCATCGAGGCCAACTTCCTCGTGTTGCAGAACTTCCCTGCTGCCGCGGCGCTGTCACTGCTGCTGATGGCAGCGATTCTTGTCCTGGTGAGCGCCTATGTGAAGCGCAGCGGAACGGATGAGCTCCTATGAGAGGTTTCGGCAAGTACGCGCTCTACATCTACGTCGCCATCGCGTTCGTGTTCCTGATGATTCCGATTGTCTACACCATCGTTTTCTCGTTCAACGATGCCAGGCGCACCAACATTGTCTGGCGCGGGTTCACCTTGGACAACTGGCTCACTGTGTGTGAGGCGCCGACAGTGTGTGAGTCCTTTGGTAACAGCATTGTTGTAGCGGTCGTTGCCACCGTGATGGCGACCACGCTCGGAACCATGATCGCGATTGCGCTGGTGCGTTATCGCTTCCGCTTCCGCTCCGCCACCACCCTTCTGCTGTTTTTGCCGATGGCAACGCCAGAGGTTGTGCTCGGCGCCGGTCTGGCCGCACAGTTCCTAACCGCAGGCGTCGAGAAGGGCCTCGGAACGGTAATTCTCGCCCACACCATGTTCTGTGTGAGTTTCGTTGTGGTGACGGTTCGCGCGCGGGTGGCAACACTCGATCCTGCCCTCGAGGAAGCAGGCCGGGATCTCTATGCCTCGCCGGCCCAGGTTTTTTGGCGAATCACGTTCCCGCTCCTCATTCCCGGCATCACCGCTGCAGCGTTGCTCTCGTTTGCGCTGAGTTTTGACGACTTCATCATCACCAACTTCAACGCGGGACCGGACATGACTTTCCCGCGCTATGTCTATACCGCGGCTGCCAGGGGAATCCCGGCACAAGCGAATGTCATTGCCTCGGCCGTATTCTTCCTGGCCATCGCGCTGGTTCTGATTACTCAGATCCGTGGCGTGATTAAGCGTCGTCAACTACAACACACATAATGGACCAACATCTCATGACGAGCATTGATCGTGACCGTTTAGCGCGCCTCTGGAACGAGGAGGTGGAACTCTTCTCGTCCCAACGGCCCCAATCGAAGGCGCTCTGGGAGAAGGCCGTTCCTCGTATGCCAGACGGTGTTCCAATGTTGTGGATGGCTAAGTGGCCAGGCCCTTGGCCTGTCTATGTGGACTATGCCTCCGGCGCTCACTTCACCTGTGTCGATGGAATCGACCACATTGATTTGTGTCTCGGTGACACGGGCGCCATGGTCGGGCACGCGCCCCCTGCAACAGTCGCCGCGCTCCAGGCGCAGCTGGTCAAGGGCTCGACCACCATGCTTCCCACTGAAGATGCCGAAGTTGCAGCGGGCTTGCTCGCTGATCGATTCGGCGTTCCTTTCTGGCAGTTCACCCTCTCTGCGACCGATGCTAACCGAGCGATGATTCGGTACTCCCGGCACGTGACGGGGAAGAAGAAGGTGCTGGTCATCGACTACTGCTACCACGGCAGTGTGGACGAGACGTTTGCAACCCTGGATTCATCCGGAGCCGTTGTCGAGCGAAGAGGAAACATTGGCGCTCCGGTGCCCCCCTCAGAGACCACTGTTGTGGTCCCCTTCAACGACATTGCGGCTCTCGAGCACGCGTTTGCCACCGAGAGCATCGCCTGTGTGCTCATTGAGCCAGCGATGACGAATATTGGCATTGTGCTGCCAGAGGCTGGTTGGCACGAGGCGCTCCGCGCGCTCTGCACCACTCACGGTGCCGTGCTGATTATCGATGAGACTCACACCCTGTGTGCTGGTCCTGGAGGCATGATTCAGCGCGATGGGCTTCAGCCTGATGCTGTTGTCGTGGGCAAGACCATTGGTGGGGGCATTCCCGCCGGTGCCTACGGCATGACCGCAGAGCTTCAGGCGAAGGTTCGAGCAAAGATTCACCTCGAGGACATCGATGTCGGAGGCGTGGGTGGCACCCTGGCAGGAAACGCACTTTCCTTGGCAGGCATTCGGGCGACACTTTCGGATGTGCTGACTCCTGCGGTGTACCCGGCGATGATTGAGCGCGCCACCGAGTGGACGAAGGGCGTTCAGGACGCCATTGATGAGTACGAGCTCCCGTGGCAGGTCACCCAGTTGGGTTCACGCTCGGAATACAGTTTCTTGCCCCACGCCCCACGCCACGGCAAAGAAGCTGCTGACGCAGATGATTTCGAGCTCCAGCAGTACCTACACCTGCACGCGCTGAACCGGGGGATTCTCTTGACCCCCTTCCACAACATGGCGCTGATGAGCCCCGCAACAACAGCCGCTGACGTTGCCGCTCACACTGCTCATTTCCGGGACGCCGTGGAAAGCTTGGTGGGTGAGTAACTCGCTGTTTGACTGCCGCGAACCCGCTGCTGCGCTCGAGGGTATGCGCAAAGCGAGAATGGCAATCGGCCGAGGCAAAGTGGTGTGCGTTCCCACCGACACCGTTTATGGGCTTGTTGCCGATGCGTTCAAACCAAGCGCCACCAAGGCGTTGCGAGATGTCCGGGGTATGGGGGAGCGCGATCCGCTGGCTGTCTTACTGCCGGGGATCCCGACGCTTCGGGCGCTTGCCGAAAATGTCCCCGACGAAGTTCAGGCCCTCGCCCAAGAGTTTTGGCCAGGCGCGCTCACCATCATCACGGCTGCCGGTGAATCCCTGATGTGGGATTTGGGGGACACCCAGGGCACCGTCGCCTTACGCATGCCCTCGGATCGGATTGCTCTTGAACTTCTGAGCGAGACAGGCCCCCTGGTGGCCTCGAGCGCCTATCGGGTCGGCGAGACTGGCGGGCTCCGAGCAGAGGACGTAGAGGCCACATTCGGCGACGATGTGGCTGTTTATCTCTCCTCCGGAGCTAGTTATTCCTCCGGGGCGCTCTCCACGGTCGTGGATGCGACAGGGCTCGATAAGCCGGGTGGGAAGCTACGGTTGGTGCGGGAAGGTGCGATTCCGGCTGGTGACATCTATGAGGTTGTGGACGTTTCCAAGTTCGGTTAAACCTTGACTCTAAGGCTGATTGGTGCCACACAGCCAGGCTTGCTAAAGTTCCTGAAGGACGTCGTTCGCCGCGCACTTGTGCGCCCCGAAACTGGAGACAGCGCTGTTAGCAGAAGCCACTGAGACCTTGCTCCAGTTAGCCGCCAGCGACTCTGGAGAGTTCTCTCCACCCACCATCGGAGAGTTTTTCCCACCCGCCATTCTTTTTGAAGGCACCATCTTCGAGATGAACCGAATCATCTTGGTTCGCCTTCTTGCGGTGGTCGCGCTGATCCTGGTCTTCTGGCTTGGCACGAGAAAAATGAAGGTTGTCCCCGGCCGCTTCCAAGGCGTTGTGGAGATGGCGCTTAACCTGGTTCGGGTCAACATCGCCGAGGACCTTCTGGGAGAAAAAGATGGCAAGCGTTTCTTGCCACTGCTCACGAGCATCTTCTTCTTGGTTCTCTTTATGAATCTGACCGGCATCATCCCTGGCCTGAATATCGCGGGAACCAGTGTGATTGGTATGCCGCTGGTTCTTGCTCTCGCGGCTTACGTTGCCTTTATTTATGCGGGCCTTCGGAAGCACCCCGTCGCGTTCTTGAAGAACGCACTGGTTCCCCCGGGTGTGCCCTGGCCGCTGTACATCATCGTGACGCCCATTGAATTGGTGTCTACGTTCGTGCTTCGTCCCATCACACTGACACTGCGTCTTCTCATGAACATGGTGGTTGGGCACTTCCTCCTTGTTCTGTTCTTCTCCTCCACCCACTTCTTCGTTCTGTATTCCGACTCGTGGATGGCGTTCTTTGGTCTTGGCACTATTGCATTCAGCATTGCCTTCACATTCTTCGAAATATTGGGGGCCGTACTTCAGGCCTACGTATTCACGCTCTTGACCGCCGTCTACCTCCAGCTCGCGCTGGCGGAAGAACACTAAACCCCCGTTCCGACTCGTCGGAACACCAATCAGGAAGGAAACACCTGTGGACATCGCCGAACTCACCGGAAACATTGCCACGGTCGGTTACGGTCTGGCTGCGATTGGCCCCGCCATTGGCGTGGGTATCGTCGTGGGAAAGACCATCGAATCGGTTGCACGTCAGCCGGAACTCCAGGGTCGTCTGACCGTGCTGATGTATATCGGTATCGCCTTTACCGAGGCGCTGGCGTTCATCGGAATCGCGACCTACTTCATCTTCACCGGCTAGGAGTCCCCCCATGCAGG
>CAZQIH010000092.1:0-4695 GCA_964593715.1 uncultured Microbacteriaceae bacterium | reverse complement strand
TGTGTCGATGGCCGGCACTAAGCCGGCCAGGACGAGTCAGATTACTTTGCGGAAGTTGCCGAGTGGCTCGTTCTGGAGAAGGGCATCGCGCCAGAGAAAATCGGCATGTTTGGTGTCTCAGGTGGCGCGATTGCCACCGCAATCTTGCCGGCAAAGACCGAGAACGTTCAGGCCTTCGCTCTAGAGGCGCCAATCTTTGATTTTGCGGAGACAGCCAGACGTGAGGTCGTGTTCCAAGGGTTCCCCGCCTTCTTGTGGCAGCTTGCTGACACCGCAGCCAAGCTCCGCGGTGTGAACTTGAACGAAACGCCAATCCCGACTGGCATCGAAGCAGCCGGTAACCGGCCGATTCTTTTGCTCCATGGCACCGAGGACCAGCGCCTTGCTTATGAGGGGGCGCTCAAGTTCCGGGACTATGCCGAATCGGTGGGAGTGTCAGTCCAGCTGGAGACCTTTGAGGGTGCTGACCACTCAGAGGGCATGCTCTTGGAGACAGACCGTTATGCCGAGGCTCTGACGTCGTTCTTCGACAAGGCGCTGCGCTAACTAGGTCTGACCGCCAAGCCGCCATCCTGGCAAGCGCCAGTCGAAGGCGATGGCGAGCATCCGCACGACCACGATTGCCGCAGCGCCTACTAGCACGGCTACGACGTCTGGGACGCCAAGGACCAGCAACCCCCACACCAGCCAGCCACCCATGAACGCAATCACGGCATAGAGCTGGTAGCCCTTCACGACCCAGGGCACGTCATTAACCAGGATGTCTCGAATAACACCACCGAAAGTGGCAGAGATAACGCCCATCAGTGTTGCCACCAGGGGGCTTGCGCCCTCAAGAAGAGCAATGTGGGTGCCGGAGGCCGCAAAGAGCCCAAGACCGAGCGCATCGGGCCATTGCATGGCCCGAGCTGTGGGCTCTAGGTGCCTGGCCCTGATGACGAGAGGTCCCAGCACACTCAGGACCACGACCGCCCACACCCACTCTTCATTGGCGACCCAGAAGAACGGCCGTCGATCCAACAGAACATCGCGCAGCGTTCCCCCGCCGAGTGCTGTGAGAAAGGCAACGACGACCACACCGACGAGGTCGAGTCTCTTCTGTGCGGCAACCAAGATGCCCGAGACGGTAAACGCCAAAACGCCCACACCTTCGAGAATCACAAGCAGTTGGCCAAGGGTTGCCTGATCGAGCGCTATGTCCACCCGGCCAGTGTTCCAGACAAGTGTGTAAACCGGCCGATTGGGAGGGGGCCTTCGATAGGCTGGAGGTGCCCGGTTTGGCTGAGCCCAGAGACTCTGGATGCTCGTCGGGGCTTGGAATCACACGGAAAAGAGAGAATCATCATGACGGACACTGCCTCCTGCCCCGTTCCCCACGGATCTTTGACCCAAATAGGTACCTCGAACATGGAGTGGTGGCCTAACGCTCTCAACCTCGACATCCTCCACCAGTTTGATCGCAAGACCGACCCGCTGGGTCCGGACTTTGACTACCGCGAGGAAGTCAAGAAGCTCGACGTTGCGGCCCTCAAAAAGGACCTCCACGAGTTCATGACCACCAGCCAAGACTGGTGGCCTGCCGACTGGGGCCACTACGGCGGTCTGATGATTCGTATGGCATGGCACTCAGCAGGTTCCTACCGCACGGCAGATGGCCGTGGCGGTGGCGGCACTGGAACACAGCGTTTCGCTCCGCTGAACTCGTGGCCCGATAACGCCAATCTCGACAAGGCGCGGCGCCTTCTGTGGCCAATCAAGAAGAAGTATGGCAACAAGCTCAGCTGGGCTGACCTGATGATTCTTGCGGGCAACATTGCCTATGAATCCATGGGGCTAAAGACCTACGGCTTCGCCTTTGGCCGTGCCGATGTGTGGCACCCAGAAAAGGACACCTACTGGGGCTCCGAAAAAGAGTGGTTGGCACCCAGTGATAGCCGCTATGACAGTGTCGAGGACGCCTCCTCCATGGAGAACCCTCTGGCCGCTGTCCAAATGGGACTGATCTATGTGAACCCCGAGGGTGTGAACGGTGTTCCAGACCCCCTCAAGACGGCTGCTCACATCCGCGAGACCTTTGCCCGAATGGCTATGAATGACGAAGAAACCGTCGCCCTTACCGCCGGTGGCCACACCGTCGGTAAATCACACGGTAACGGCAGTGCCGCAAACCTGGGCCCAGCACCAGAGGCGGCCCCCATTCACGAACAGGGTCTTGGATGGATGAACCACACGACCCGTAGCGTGGGACGTGACACTGTCACCTCTGGCATTGAAGGCGCATGGACCACTAACCCCACGAAGTGGGACAACGGCTACTTCCACCTGCTCTTCAAGTACGAGTGGCAGCTCACCAAGTCCCCCGCAGGCGCCCACCAGTGGGAGCCCATTGACATCGCCGAGGAAGACATGCCAGTCGATGTCGAGGACCCCTCGATCAAGCTGAAGCCCATGATGACTGACGCTGACATGGCGATGATCAAGGACCCCATTTATCGGGAGATTTCCGAGCGGTTCTATAAAGACCCCGACTACCTTTCGGAGACTTTCGCCAGGGCCTGGTTCAAACTCACCCACCGCGACATGGGACCCAAGGCCCGCTATATCGGACCAGATGTCCCAGCTGAGGACCTGATCTGGCAGGACCCCATCCCAGCCGGCAACACCTCCTACGACGTGGCAGGCCTCAAGGCAGCAATCGAAGCCTCAGGGCTTTCGATTGCTGACATGGTCTCCACTGCCTGGGACAGTGCCCGCACATTCCGAGGTTCTGACCTTCGCGGTGGAGCAAACGGTGCGCGCATTCGCCTTGCCCCCCAGAAGGACTGGGAGGGCAACGAACCAGAGCGCCTGACCCGTGTTCTCGCAGTTCTTGAGCCACTGGCTGCCAAGTTTGGTGCAAGCCTTGCTGATGCCATCGTGCTAGCGGGAAACATCGGTGTCGAGCACGCAGCGAAAGCTGCGGGCGTGACCGTCACTGTTCCGTTTGCACCTGGCCGCGGCGACGCGACCCAGGAACAGACCGACGTTGAGTCCTTTGCGCCACTGGAGCCTATTCACGACGGTTACCGCAACTGGGTGAAGAAGAACTACACAGTTCCTGCCGAAGAGCTGATGCTCGATCGCACTCAGCTGATGGGCCTTACCGCACCGGAGATGACCGTATTGGTCGGTGGCATGAGGATGCTGGGAACCAATCACGGTGGCACCAAGCACGGTGTGTGGACCAAGAGTGAGGGAGCCCTCACCAACGACTTCTTCGTCACGCTGACCGACATGGCCTATGTGTGGGAACCAGCAGGTGAGAACCTCTACAACCTGCGCAACCGCACCACCGGAAAGGTGGAGTGGACTGCAACCAGAGTCGACCTGGTCTTTGGATCCAACTCAGTCCTTCGCTCTTATGCCGAGGTCTATGCCCAGGATGACAACAAGGAGAAGTTCGTCCACGACTTCGTTGCCGCGTGGGTCAAGGTCATGAACGCAGATCGGTTCGACCTAGCGTCCTGAGTCGCTGATGTGGGGCGGGGCCGCAGGCCCTGTCCAACATCAGCCTTACTGACCTAGGTCGAATTCCTCGGCAGCACGACGGTCGTATTCGTTTCGCACCTGGTGGTAGTCGTTCCACGCGTCGGCGTCAGACCCGCCGTGGGCGAAGACTTGAGCGCGCAGTTCATCCACGCCTTCAACACCTAGTTCTTGAGCCAACGCCCAGGCATCGAGGAGATCTAGGCGCTCCCGAAGTTCATCGAGGCTCTGATCAGCCAGCTGAGGAACCATCACTCACCACCTCTGTGTATACGTGTCTTTCAATCCTATGAGGCCCCAGCGGAAGGATCCTTCTTGGTGAGAACCTGGTGCATTTCGATGGTCAGAACCTCGATGCGCTCCGAGAGTTCTCGGATTTGTTTGGTTATTTCAAGATTCTCCTGGTCGACCTGGAATGTGTGGACCGCGAGCTCAGAGTTGATTTGGTCCTCTCGCTTGGCTGCAATTAAGAGAATCGCTCCCTGCAGCGCTGCAACACAGGAGAGCACCAGATTCAGAAGAATGAACGGATAAGGATCAAATCCCTCGGTTCCGTTAAACAAAATCCAGAGGGCCAGCACCCCCAGCGACGCGAGCACAAAGGCCCACGACCCCATGCCGTTCCGAATGACATCAGCTGCCCGATCGCCAAAACGCAGGTGGGCTTTCCCAAAACGCCTCGTTGCGGGGTGCTCATTCCAACGTGCCATCGATTACTCCTTCGGTCAGTGGTGGTGCCCATCGTAATCTTGGACCGCGCCAAACGTAGATGATAAGTTTCACGACAAAGCAACCCGTCAGATTTACCGTCGCAGTCGGAAGGCTCGTCAGTTGACAATTAGCCCAGAAATTTCAGTTTCCGATATTTCACAGATCTTGTCTCTCATCATCGTGGGAATCTCACTGGTCGCTGTCGCCCGGTCGAACCGACGAATGAGTCAGTCCATGCGCTCCAGCACACTGCAGGCGATGATCACGGAAATGAACAAGCTGCGACAGTCCCGGTCCGATAATCCTGAGCTGGAACGTGCCCTTTTCTCGGCGCGTAAAGAATGGACAGACGCCCAGATCGAGATGCACCTTGCCGCAGTCCAGCTGGCCAACATCTTCGAATGGGCTTTCCTTGCGAGACGAGATGGTCTGGTTGAACTGGATGTGTGGGACTCGTGG